>NZ_JBMRCP010000030.1:0-6872 GCF_057350545.1 Pseudolysinimonas sp.
ACGGCGCCCGGCAGCGTCACGACCACCTTGCCTCCGGCGGCGATGTTGTGCGCCCCGCAGACGATGCCGCGCGGCTCGGCCCCACCGACACCCACCTGGCACCAGTTGATGGTCTTGCCGTTCGACTGCGGCTCGGGCACCACCGAGAGCACCTGGCCGACCACGATCGGGCCGGTCAGCTGGTAGCCGTGGGTGTCCTCCTCTTCTAGCCCCACCTTCACCAGGGCAGCGTGCAGGTGCTCGAGGGTGACGTCCTCGGGCAGGTCGACCCATTCGCCCAGCCAAGACAGGGGGACGCGCATCAGACCACCAGCCCGAACTGCTGCGAGAACCGCACGTCGCCCTCGACGATGTCGTGCATGTCGGTGAGCTCGTTGCGGAACATGAGGGTGCGCTCGATGCCCATCCCGAAGGCGAAGCCCTGGTACTCGGCCGGGTCGACCCCGGCGCTGCGCAGCACGTTGGGATTCACCATCCCGCAGCCGCCCCACTCGACCCAGCGCGCGCCGCCCTTCGCGTTCGGCTGCCAGACGTCCATCTCGGCGCTCGGCTCGGTGAACGGGAAGTAGTTCGGGCGCAGCCGGATCTGCGCACCCTCGCCGAACATCGCGCGCGCGAGGTGCTCGAGCGTGCCGCGCAGGTGCGCCATCGTGAGGCCGCGATCGATCGCGATGCCCTCGATCTGGTGGAACACCGGGGTGTGGGTGGCATCCAGCTCGTCCTTGCGGAACACCTTGCCGGGCGCGACGACGTAGAGCGGGAGGGGTCGGTCGAGCAGCGACCGGATCTGCACGTTGCTCGTCTGGCTGCGCAGCACGAGGTTGCGCTCGGCGGGCTCGACGTAGAAGGTGTCCTGCTCGCCGCGGGCGGGGTGGTCGGGATCGATGTTGAGCGCGTCGAAGTTGAACCACGCGTGCTCGAGCTCGGGGCCGTCGCCGACCTCCCAGCCCATCGCGACGAAGACGTCGCCCATCTGCTCCATGAGGAGCGAGAGCGGATGCCGTGCGCCGGCCCGCCGGCGCGACGGCACGGCGGTGACGTCGATCGCCTCGGCGGCGAGCTTCAGCTCCTCTTCGGCGACGAGGATGCGCTCCTCCGCCTCGGCGGCGGCGGCGTTCACCCGGCCGCGAGGTTCGCCGAGCAGCTTGCCGGCGGCGGCCTTCTGGTCGGCGGGAACCTCGCGCATCGACGCGTTGAGCTTCGACAGAGGGCTGCCGTCGGCGGTGTGAGCGGCGCGGGCGGCCCTCAGAGCGACCGAATCACGCGCCTCCTGAAACGCCGCGACGGCCGCTTCGACGGCGCTGCTGACGGTGGCTTCGGTGATCTCGGACACGAGGACCGAGTTTAGTGCGCGCCTAGCGTCCGCCGAGCCCGCCACCGCCCATGCCCGCATCGGGCACCCGCGACAGGTCGATGTCGCCCTCGGGGTGCACACCACGACGCGGGATGCGCGGCTTGACCGTGCGTCCACCCGGTCCGGTGCGCCGCGCGACGAGCCGCGCGATGAACGAGAGGGTCAGGTTCATCGCGAGATAGATGATCAGGGCGACGAAGAAGAACGAGTACAGGTAGCGGTTGCCGTAGAAGTTCGGCAGCGTCTTGGTCGCCACGTAGAGCAGTTCGCTGTAGGCGAGGATGTACGCGAGCGCCGTGTCCTTCAGCAGCACGACGAGCTGGGCGATGATGATCGGCAGCATGTTGCGAGCCGCCTGCGGGAACTCGATCCGGAACCGGGTGCTCACCGGGGAGAGCCCGATCGAGAGGCCCGCCTCGCGCTGACCGTTCGGGAGCCCGGCGATGCCCGCACGCAGGATCTCGCCGATGATCGCGCCGTTGTAGAGGCCGAGGGCGAGGATGCCCGCCCAGTACGCGCCCGTCGAGAACACGAGCAGGATGAAGAGCATCATCAGCAGCACCGGCATGCCGCGGAAGAACTCGAGGATCACGGTCGACGGGATGCGGATGATCGCGAGCGACACCGTGCGGACGAACGAGAACAGTACGCCGATGACGATCGCGAGCACGGCGGCGATACCCGCCATCTGCAGGGTGCTGAGCACGCCGTTGCCGAGCGCCCGCCACACCACGAGGTCGTTGAAGACGTCCCAGCGGCTCGGGTCGAAGAGACCGGGCAGCACCTGGCCCGTCGCCGTCGTGCGGGGCACCGCGAGGGCGACGACGACGACGGCGAGGATGCCGACGATGAGCAGCACGGCGAGCACCGAGACGATCCGCGCGATGCGCTTCGCCTTCGGCCCGGGGGCGTCGTAGAGCACGCTCGTCATCGGGCGACCGCCACCCTCTTCTCGACCTGCCCGGCGATGAGGCCGAGCGTCACGGTCACCAGCAGATAGAAGGCGGCGACCGCCAACAGGATCGCGATGACCTCGTCGCCGCGGGCGTTGATCGCGCCTCGCGACGACGCGAAGAGCTCGATGACGAAGAAGCCGCCCGCGACGGAGGTGTTCTTCGTGAGAGCGATCAGCACGTTGATGATGGGCGGGATCACCATGCGGACCGCCTGGGGCAGGATCACGTGTCCGAGCACCTGCCCGAAGCCGAGGCCGAGGCTGCGCGCCGCCTCCGCCTGCCCCACCGGGATGCCGTTGATGCCCGAGCGGATCGCCTCCGCGATGAACGGAGTCGTATAAAGGGTGAGCCCGATCGCCGCGAGCATGAAGTAGCCGCCCTGGGCACCGAGATACGGCCCGAGGTTCGCGAATCCGAAGAGAACGAGCGTGAGCGGGATGTTGCGGACGATCTCGGTGAAGACGGCGGCGAAGACACGCAGCGGGCCGATCGGCGACACCCGGAAGCCCGCCACGAGAGTGCCGAAGATGAGTGCGCCGACGCCGGCGATGCCGAGCAGCGCGAGGGTCTTGGTGAACCCGTCGAAGAGATGCGGAAACTGTTCGATGACGGCATCCATGCGGTCCCTCCTTCCGGGCTCAGGGGCGGAAGGAAGGGGCGCCCGATGGACGCCCCTTCCCGGTCAGACGTCAGTACCGGTCGACGGCCGGCGGGTCCGGCAGGTCGAGCACGGCGCCCGCGGTCGCCTCCCAGGCCGCGGCCCAGCTGCCGTCCTCGTAGGAGGCCTCGAGCACGTCGTTGATCCACATGCGGAACTCGGTGTCATCCTTCGGGAGCCCGATGCCGTAGGGCTCGGCCGTGAACGGGTTGTTCACGACCTCGAATTCGCCCGCGTTCTGGTCGGCGAGCCCGGCCAGGATGACGTTGTCCGTCGTCACCGCGACGGCCGCGCCGGTGCGGATCGGCTCGAGGCAGTCGGCGTAGTCGGCCGCTTCGAGCACGTTCGACGTGTACTCCTGGATGTTGACGAGCGACGTCGAGCCGCTCACGGTGCAGACGGTGGCGTCCGGGTTCGCTTCGAACCACTCGGGCCCGTCGATCCCCTCGGGGTTGCCCGCCGCCACGAGGATGTCCTGTCCGGCCTCGTAGTACGGACCGGCGAAGGAGATGACCTCCTTGCGCGTGTCGTTGATCGTGTAGGTGGCGATGACGATGTCGACCTCGCCCGACTGGATGAACGGCTCGCGGTTGGCCGAGACCGTGTTGGTCCAGGTGATGCTGCCCTCATCGATCCCGAGGTGCTTCGCGATGATCTTGCCGATCTCGACGTCGAAGCCGACGGGGATGCCGTCCGGGCCCTCGAGGCCGAACAGCGGCTGCGCGAACTTCGTGCCGATCGTGATCGCTCCGGCGTCGGCCAGTTCGGCCATGGTCGTGCCGTCCTCGAACGGGACAGCCTCGAACTCCTCCGTGGGCTCGCTCGGGTCGGTGTCACCGCCCGGGTCGGCCGAATCGACGCAGCCGGCGAGGACGAGTGCCCCCGCGACGGCGAGCGCCCCGAACAGTGCTGTGTTTCTGCGGACTCTCATGGTTCCTCCCATTGCCATGCGTTTCCCCTCCACCGGTCTAGTGGGTGAGGATCTTCGACAGGAAGTCCTTCGCCCGGTCAGAGCTCGGCTTCGTGAAGAAGTCTTCGGGGGCGGCCTCTTCGACGAGGGCGCCTTCCGCCATGAAGAGCACGCGGTTGGCGGCCTTCCGGGCGAATCCCATCTCGTGCGTGACGACGATCATCGTCATGCCGTCTTTCGCGAGGCCGACCATGACGTCGAGCACCTCGTTGATCATCTCGGGGTCGAGTGCCGAGGTCGGCTCGTCGAACAGCATGATCTTGGGCTGCATCGCGAGCGAGCGGGCGATCGCCACGCGCTGCTGCTGGCCACCGCTGAGTTGCGCGGGCATCTTGTCGGCCTGGTTCGCGACGCCGACCCGGTCGAGCAGCTCCATCGCACGCTTCTTGGCGTCGTCGGGCTTCATGCCGCGCACGACGATCGGGCCGAGCGTGAGGTTCTCGAGCACCGTCTTGTGCGCGAACAGGTTGAACGACTGGAACACCATGCCGACGTCGGCGCGCAAGGTGGCGAGCGCGCGACCCTCCTCGGGCAGCGGCACACCGTCGATGAGGATGCGGCCCGAGTCGATCGTCTCCAGGCGGTTGATCGCGCGACACAGGGTCGACTTGCCCGAACCGGACGGGCCGATCACGACGACGACCTCGCCCGGCGCGACGGTCGTGGAGATCCCCTTCAGGACGTGCAATTCGCCGAAGTGCTTGTCGACATCCTCGAGGACGAGCAGGGGCTCCATCCGCTCAGCACACCACGCCCCTGGACGAGGGTCAACCGTTGACGGAACCCGTGACCGGGATGTAACACCCCCGTCACGCGCTCAGGCGCGCTGCGCGAACGCCGATTCGTAGAGGCAGACCGAGGCCGCCGTCGCCAGATTGAGCGACTCCGCGCGACCGTAGATCGGCAACTTGACGACGCGGTCGGCGAGTCTCAGCTGCTCATCGGGCAACCCGTGGGCCTCGTTGCCGAACACCCAGGCGGTCGGCGCGGCGAGCACATCCCGTACGCGCGGGAGGTCGGCGCCCTTCACGTCGGCGGCGAGCACCTGCAGACCGGCGGTGCGCACGGCTTCGAGCGCGGCATCCAGGGTTCCGTGCTGGGCGACGGGCACATGGAAGATCGACCCCGTCGTCGAGCGCACGACCTTCGGGTTGTAGGCATCCACGCTGTTGCCGGTGAAGATCACGCCGTCGGCGCCCACGGCATCCGCCACCCGGATGATCGTGCCCGCGTTGCCCGGATCGCGCACCTCCTCGAGGATCGCGACGAGCCTCGGCTGGCGTGCGAGCAGCTCCGCGATCGTGGTCGGCAGCTGGCGGCAGGTCGCGAGGACGCCCTGCGGCGTCACGGTGTCGGCCATCGCCTCGAGCACGGCGTCGGTGACGGTCTCGACCGGCACGTCGGCCTCCCCCGCGGCCCGCGCGAGGTGCGCGTAGCGGTCGGCGACGTTCGCGGCGACGAACAGCTCGACGAGGCTCTCGGGATGGAAGGCGAGCGCCTCGGAGACGGCCTGCGGCCCCTCGACGAGGAACAGCCCGGTCTCGGCGCGCGCGCTGCGCTTGGCGAGCTTCGCCACCGCGCGCACCCGCGGCGAGCGCGGGTTGTCGATCATGCCCTCAAGCCTAGGCAGCGCGGGTGAACGGCAGGTGCAGAAACGCGAGAGGCCGGCACCCCAGTTCGGGATGCCGGCCTCTCGGGCCGGGCTCCGCTGACGATCACGCCAGTTCGGGATGCCGGCCTCTCGGGCCGGGCTCCGCTGACGATCACGCCAGTTCGGGATGCCGGCCTCTCGTTCGAGGACTGCGTTACGCCGCGTCTGCCTTGGCGTTGACGTCGGCCGGAAGTGCGGCCTTCGCGGTCGCGACGAGGGCCGCGAACGTCGCCGGCTCGTTCACCGCCAGCTCCGCGAGGATGCGACGGTCGACCTCGACACCCGCGAGGCCGAGGCCCTGGATGAGGCGGTTGTAGGTGAGGCCGTTCGCGCGGGCCGCAGCGTTGATGCGCTGGATCCACAGGCGACGGAACTCGCCCTTCTTCGCGCGACGGTCGCGGTAGGCGTAGACGAGGGAGTGGGTGACCTGCTCCTTCGCCTTGCGGTAGAGGCGCGACCGCTGGCCGCGGTAGCCCTCGGCGCGCTCGAGGATCGTACGACGCTTCTTGGCGGCGTTGACCGCTCTCTTGACACGTGCCATTTGTCTTGTCCTTGTTCTGTCTAGCTCAGGTCCGGGCCGGGCTTACTTGCCCAGGAGCTTCTTGATGACCTTGGCGTCCTGAGGGGCGAGGACGACTTCCTGGTTCAGACGGCGCGTCAGCTTCGAGGACTTGCCCTCGAGGTTGTGGCGCATACCCGCACCCTGCTTCATGACCTTGCCGCTGCCGGTGATCTTGAAACGCTTCTTCGCACCGGAGTGCGTCTTCTGCTTAGGCATTGCTGCTTTCCTCTTCTGCTTCTGCTGCTGCTTCGGGCGCCGGCTCCGCATCGGGCGATGCGGTCCTGGCTGCCTTGGTCTCTGCCTTCTTGGCTTGGGCTCCGGCCTCCGCGTCGACCTTGCTCTTGAGGGGGCCGATCACCATGACCATGTTCCGACCGTGGATCATCGGGGTGGATTCGACGGTGCCGAACTCTGCGACGTCTTCGGCGAAGCGCTGCAGGAGGCGGACGCCCTGCTCCGGTCGCGACTGCTCGCGGCCGCGGAAGAGGATCATGGCCTTCACCTTGTCCCCGCCCTGGAGGAAGCCCTCCGCGCGCTTGCGCTTGGTCTCGTAGTCGTGCTTGTCCATCTTGAGGCGGAACCGAACCTCTTTGAGGATCGTGTTCGCCTGGTTGCGCCGAGCTTCCTTGAGCTTCTGGGCCTGCTCGTACTTGAACTTGCCGTAGTCCATGATCTTCACCACGGGCGGGACGGAGTTCGGGGCAACCTCGACCAGGTCGAG
>NZ_JBMRCP010000031.1:0-29249 GCF_057350545.1 Pseudolysinimonas sp.
CGCCGCGCAGCGGCACGCGTATCGAAACCGCACCGGCGAGAGACGCGGGTTGGGGAGCGCGCCGCGCAGCGGCACGCGTCTCGAAACCGCACCGGCGAGAGACGCGGGTTGAGGAGCGCGCCGCGCAGCGGCACGCGTCTCGAAACCCGACCGCGTCGCTCGAAATGGGTTTCGAGACGCGTCGCCTGCGGCGGCGCTCCTCAACCCGCGGTCGTCAGGACTCGCGCGTGATCTCGACGGTCACGAACAGCTTCGACCCGTACGGCCCCGCGTAGACGCCGCGGAGGGGGGCGACGTCGCCGTAGTCGCGACCGCGGCCGACGGTCACGTGGCGGTCGCCGATGTCGATGAGGTTGGTCGGGTCGTACGCCTGCCAGTGACCGCAGAAGTACTCGACCCACGCGTGCGACTCACCCGCGATCGTGACGCCGATCTCGGCATCCGGCTTCGGGTGCAGGTAGCCGCTCACGTAGCGGGCCGGGATGCCGACCGCGCGCAGCGCGCCGAGGGCGAGGTGGGTGATGTCCTGGCAGACGCCCTTCTTGTGCTCCCACGCCTCGGCCGCGGTCGTGGTGACGGTCGTCGACCCGGGGAGGTACTCGATGCGCTCGCCGATCTCGCGGCAGATCGCGAGGGCGGCGTCGCACGGGTTCGCCGCCTCGGCGACGATCGACCTCGCGAGCTCGACCACCTCCGCCGGCGGGCGCGTGCGGTTGGTCTGCCCGAGCTGCTCGACGTAGTCGGTCGCGGTCTCGATCTCGTCGGCGAGCGCCGTCCACTCGAGCCGCTGCTCGGGGTGCGGTCGGTCGCGCACCTCGACCAGGCTCGTCGCCGTCAGCGAGAGCTCGCGGTGCGGGGTGAGGATCTCGAACGACGACACCCGCGTGCCCCAGTAGTCGACGTAGGCGTGCGAGCTCGAGATCGGCGAGATCTCGAGGTTCGAGAAGAGCACGACCTGTCCGTCGGCGCTCACCGGCAGCATCCGCGCCTCGTTGTACGACGCGGTCACCTCGCCGCCGTACTGGAAGCCGGTGATGTGCTTGATTCTCAGTCTTTTCATGAGACCCGCCGCTTCACGTGTTCTCCCCGATCCACGCCGCGATGTCGTTCGTCGGGAAGTAGCGTGCCCGGATCGCTTCGCTCACCGACGTCGTGGTGGCCTGCACGGCATCCATGTGGGTCGGCAGGTCGGCGACGAGATCGGCGATCGAGCGGTACTCGAGTTCGCTGCGGATCTGCCCGAGCAGCCGCAGCGCCTGGTCGCTCACGCCGACCCGATCGGTGCGGGGCTCGATCTCGCGCAGCTGCTGCTCGGCGCGGGTCACCGAGTAGAGGATGCTGCGCGGGAACAGCCGGTCGAGCAGCAGGAACTCCGCCGCCTTCTGCGCGCTCGGGATGCCGCGGTACGTGCGCAGGTAGGCCTCATAGGCGCCGACGCTGCGCAGGATGGTCGTCCAGCTCGGGCCCGATGCCTCGGTGAGGCTGCGGGTGGCGAGCAGCCGCGCGGTCATGTCGGCGCGCTCGATCGACCGGCCGAGCGTGAAGAAGCGGTAGGCCTCGTCGCGGTTGGTGGCGGACTCCACGATGCCGACGGCGAGCGCCGAGCGTTCGCGCACCCACGTGAAGAACTCGTGCACCTTGTCGCTCGCGACCTTGCGCGGCATCCGTGCCCGGGTGGTGTTGAGCACCTCCCACAGCTCCGTGTTGACGACCTCGCGCGCGCGGCGGGCGTTCTCGCGCGCGGCGTTCAGGGAGTACGCGATGGATGCCGGCTGGTTGCGGTCGACGGCGAGGATCGTGAGCACGTCGGCGCGCGTCACCTCGGCGTCGGGGTCGACCTCGGTGCCCATCACGGAGAGCAGCGATCGGCAGGCGATGTCCTCCTCGATCCACGGGTCTTCGAGCAGCAGCTGCAGGTGCACGTCGAGGATGCGCGCGGTGCCGTCGCTGCGCTCGATATACCGGCCGATCCAGAAGAGGCTCTCGGCGATGCGGCTCAGCATCCCGTCCCCCCGTGTTTACGTGCCGCTTGGCTGGAGCCATGCGCGGATGGACCCAGCGGCGACTGGGTCCGAGTGCGCCTGGGTGGAGCCAAGCGACCGGTGGATGACTGCTGTTGCTGCTGTTGCTGGTCCTTGCGGGGCGAGTCGTGCGGGTTGTGATCCTGCAGGTGCGACTCCGCCGAGATGATCGGGATCGACGTCGTGATCGACGCCTGATCGGCGACGAGCGACGAGACGTCGTGCTCGGGGGTACGCAGCGGGTCGAGCCCGACCACCCAGGTGTCCTTCGAGCCGCCGCCCTGTGACGAGTTGACCACGAGTTGACCCTCGGGGAGGGCGACCCGGGTGAGGCCACCGGGGAGGACCCAGACATCCGACCCGTCGTTGACGGCGAACGGACGCAGGTCGGCGTGCCGCGGGCGCATCCCCTCCTCCACGAGGGTGGGGATCGTCGAGAGCTGCACCACGGGCTGCGCGATCCACCCGCGAGGATCGGCGAGCAGCTGCCCGCGCAGCACCTCCAACTCCTCCTTCGAGGCGTCCGGACCGACGACGAGCCCCTTGCCGCCCGAGCCGGCGACGGGCTTCACGACGAGCTCGTCGAGGCGGTCGAGCACCTCCTCGAGCGCACCGGGATCCTCCAGCCGCCAGGTGTCGACGTTCGGCAGGATCGCGTCCTCGGCGAGGTAGTAGCGGATGAGATCGGGCAGGTAGGTGTAGACGAGCTTGTCGTCGGCGACCCCGTTGCCGACGGCGTTCGCGATCGTGACGTTGCCGAGACGCGCGGCGAGCAGCAGGCCGGGGGAGCCGAGCATCGAGTCGGCGCGGAACTGCAGCGGATCCAGGAACTCGTCGTCGACCCGGCGGTAGATGACGTCGACGCGCGTCGGACCGGCGGTCGTGCGCATCCACACCCGTCCGCCCGAGCAGAATAGGTCGCGCCCCTCGACGAGCTCGACGCCCATGAGTCGCGCGAGCAGGGTGTGCTCGAAATAGGCCGAGTTGTAGACGCCGGGGGTGAGCACGACGACCGTCGGGTCTCCGACGCCCGACGGCGCCGCGGCGCGGAGGGCGCCGAGAAGCCGGAACGGGTAGTCGCCGACCGGACGCACCCGCATCGACATGAACAGCTCGGGCAGCGTCTGCGCCATCACGCGCCGGTTGGAGATCACGTAGGAGACGCCCGACGGCACGCGCACGTTGTCTTCGAGCACCCGCCAGTCGCCGTTCTCGTCGCGGATGAGGTCGATGCCCGACACCTGGATGCGCACGCCGTTCGCGGGTTCGATGCCGGCGGCCTCGCGGTGGAAGTGCTCGCTCGACGAGATCAGTCGGGCGGGGATGACGCCGTCCCGCACCGCGTTCTGCGGCCCGTAGACGTCGGCGAGGAACAGCTCGAGCGCCTTGACCCGCTGCTTGATGCCCGCCTCGACCGTGAGCCACTCGTCCTGCGGGATCACGCGGGGCACGGCGTCGAGCGGGAACGGCCGCTCCTCGCCCGCGAAGTCGAACGTCACCCCTTGGGCGAGGTAGGACGAGGCGAGCGACTCGGTGCGGCCGCGCAGCTCCTCCTGCGTCATCCGCGCGAGGGCGGAATGGATGTCGCGGTACGGCGCGCGGGCGCTCGTGCCCCCGGCGGTGATGTCGGCGAACATCTCGTCCCAGGGCTCGGCGCCGCGCCGCCGGGTGGCGGCGGCGCCGTAGCCGTCGAACAGGTCGCCCATGTGGTGAGCCTAGGGCCGGGATGTTGCGGCGGTGTTTCGGTCCCGGTCCGCCGCGCTCAGTCGCGCCACGGGCGACCGGCGGCGAGGATGCCCGCGCCCACGATTCCGCTCAGGAACAGCATGACCATTTGGATGAGCACGCTGTCGACGCCCGCGAGCACGAGCCACTGCGGCACCGGCGAGAGGAGGGCGACCGCGAGGAGGGACAGCCAGCCGAGTCGGGCGCGGCGCACGAGCAACCACGCGATGCCGACGAGCAGCACGGTCATGAGCCACGGGTTGGCGATCGTGTAGAACGCCTCGACGCCCATCCGCACGGCGCCGGTCAGCCGGAGGGTGGTCACCGCGACGGTGAGGGCGAGGCCCGCGACGACGATCAGCGCACCGACGAGCTTGCCGAGACCGCTGCCGACCGCGGCGACGAGGCCCGTGATCACGACGACGAGCGCGAAAGCGAACTGCCCCACGAGCAGCACGGGCACGAGGGTGCCGGTGCCGACGAATCCCGCGAGCACGCCCGCGAGCTGACCCGTGAAGGAGCCGATGACGAGGTAGCCGCCGACGAAGACGAGGGCGGCCGCGACGAGGGTGCGTCCGCGGCGCGCAGGGGTCGGTGCGAGGTGCGGCTCGGCGTCGTACACGGCGGGACCGGTGGCGCCGGGCACGTGGGAAGGCGTCTCGTGAGGGATGGTCGTCATGCTCCCGAGTCTGGCCGGACCCGTCTGCGGGGGTCGGGGGTTGACATCCCCCGACCCCCGGCAGGGAGCCGTACCGGCGTCAGGTCAGCACGTTGAGCATGCCGACCGACCACCAGTGGCCGGCGTCGATGCCGGTGTTGTGGATGTTGATGTACCGCACCGTCCTCGGCGCGAAGAGTGCGTTCACATGCCCGTACCCGGTGCCAGCCGCGACCTTCGTCCACGTCGTGCCGTCCGTCGACGTGTAGACCTCGTAACCGCGCGGGAAGTCTCCGCCCGCGAGGTCCGGGCCTCCGGTCTGGAGGAACTGGACACCCTTGATGGTGCGGTTGGCGCCGAGGTCGACCTCGAACCACTCGTTGTTGCTCTGTGCCTGACCCGATTGCCAGCGGGAGTTCAGCCACTGATCGATCGCGAGGCCCGCGGTCGAGGAGTTGGCGAACGCGGATGCACTCCAGCCGGTGTGGCTCAGCGACGACCACGTCACGCCCGTGGCCGTCGACTGCGCGCCGTTGTAGACGCGCACCTCGCCGACGCTCCACCAGTTGCTCGCCCACGCCGCGGTGAGCTGGACGCGGATGTAGCGGGCGGTGCGAGTGCCTGTCGCGATGTGCGTGACGTGCGAGGTGCCGGCACCCGTCGCCACCGCCGAGCCCCACGTCGTTCCGTCGTTCGACACGTGCACCGTGTACCCGCGCGGGAAGTCACCCGAGAAAGCACCGGCGTCGAGGCGCACCGCGGTGAACGTCCGCGGCGCACCCAAGTCGATCCGCAGCCAGTGGCCGGACGCCTGCGCGGCTCCCGTCGTCCAGCGCGACTCGACCTCGCCGTCCCACGCGCCGGCCGCTGTCGTGCCGCCGCCCGTGAGCGACGCCGTGACCGCACCGCCGTTGCGGGGGAGGAGTCCAGCCTGCGAGTCGTAGACGCTCACCTCGCCGATCGACCACCACTTGGCAGCGCTCGCCGTCAGGTTGATGCGCACGTAGCGGGCCGTCGTGGGCGCGAACGAGATGTTGGTGAACGACGTGGTGCCGCTCCCCGTCGAGACGGTGCCGCTCCAGGTCGTCCCGTTCGTCGACGTCTGCACCGTGTACGTGCCAGGCGAATCGTTCGGCAGCTCGATCTGGTTGAGCGAGATCTGGTCGAACGTGCGGCTGGTCCCGAGGTCGAGCGTGAACGACTGCCCCGACGCCTGGTTCACCCCCGACATCCATCGGGTCCGCGGGTTGCCGTCGATCGCCTGCGCCGGCGTGAAGGCATCGTTCGTGTGCGTCGCGGAGGCGACCCACCCCGCCTTGCTGATCGAGTTGCCGGTCGTGGGCGTGTACACGTACGTCGCGATCGTGTCGCCGGGGATCGTGTCGGCGAACTCCCCGTCCGGAGTCGCGATCCGCACCGGGACGGCCGCCGTCGAGAGCACCGTCGTGTTGTAGCGGGCGGGGTTCGAGTCGGCGAGCCCCGTCGCATCCGGTCGGTTGGCGACCACGACGACCACCGAGCCGTCCGGGTTCTTGAACGCGACGTTCGAGATCGTGCCCATGCGGTCGGTGCTGTCGATGCGCTGGGCGCCGAGCTGGAGGTAACGGCTGAATTGACCCCAGATGTAGTACCAGCCGTTGAGGTCGTACTGCGTCGGGTCGCCGGCGCGCGGCGAGATGAGGGATGGCGTGTCCGCGTCCGGGTCGCTCGGGTTGACCCGACGATCCATCCACCAGCTCGGTCCGGCGTTGCACAGCACGAGGGCGCTCGTGCTGTCGTCGACCGCGTCGCACATCGTGTACTCGAACATCGTCGCCCAGCCGCTGTAACTGCTGACGCCGCCGCGGAAGAACTCGATGAGCTTGTTCGCCCCCTGCGTGATCTCGGTCATGTGCTGCGTCTTGCCGGGGTACTGCGCCGCCACGACGTTCGGCTGCCACATGTTGGTGTTGTCGTAGTTGTGGAAGGCGATGCCGTCGACGGTCGGGTTGGTCGCGGTGTCGCCGAGCAGCGCGTCGGTGTAGCCGAACGTGTCGCCGGTCAGGTTGGCGTCCATACCCCAGACGAGCGTGGTGAGACCGGCCGCCGTGAGCTTCTGGTCGAGCACCTTCGCGAAGTCCTGCATCTGTCCGGGCGTGAAGCACGTGGTCGGGTACGGCATCTGGATGTCGGGCTCGTTCTGCAGCGTGACCGCATAGATCGGGATGCCGAGGGCCGCGTAGGCCTGGAGGTACTTCACGTAGTAGTCCGCGAGGACGGGGTAGTAGTCGTTCGGCGACCCCGTGTTGTGCGGGCCGGTGCTGCCGTGCTGCACGCGGGGCTCGGTGCCGTTCGAGGTGCAGTGACCGAAGACCCCGGCCGGGCCGGTGATGCTGTTGGTGGTCTTCATCCAGGCGGGCGGCGACCACATCGATGCGTAGAAGCGCACGTTCGGGTTGATCTGCAGCATCCGCTGCATGACCGCGATCTTCCCGTCGGTGACATCGCGGGCTATCGAGAACGACGCCAGAGTCGGATCGGCCACGCCTCCGTTGTCGGCGTACGTCCAGTAGCCGGTCGTCTTCGCGGTGCGGCAGAAGTCGGCGCACCCGATGGTCGTGCGCCACAGGTTGAGGTTGGCGCCATTCGCCTGACTGACCAGCGCCTGCAGGGCGGCCTCGCGGTTGCTCGCGCTCAGGCGTCCCAGGTGGTAGATCGTCGTGTCCTCGAGCGAGGAACCCCAGCCCTGATAGGTCTGATGCGGAACGGACGGATCGACGTTGATCGTCATCGTCGAGCTGTTGCTGATCGGGGCGAGCGAGAGATCGGCCTGCGGGGTCAGGCGGTGCGAACCCTCATCGACGTTGTACGACGTATAGGTCACGCTGACCGCTCCGCCCGCGCCGGTGGAGGCGTCTGAGCGGGGTGCGGGTTGGGCCAGGCTGATCCCGGCGCCGACGACGACCGCTGCTGTCAGCGCGGCCAGCGCTCGGCGCGCGGTGCGAGTGGTGGCGACGCGCGGGGCCGCCGGACGGATGGTGGACACGATGAACTCCTTCGTTCATGGGTCTGAGCGACGTCAGTGTTTCCGGCCGTCCGGCGATGTGTCAAGGGTTTTTCTGAAACGCTTCATAACTGAGGCTGATGGCCTTGAATTCGTGTGAAGCGTAAGAATCCCTGGTCAGTTGCGCTTTCGCTCCGCGAGGCGCCTTCACGGTTGACAGTCGTTGCGGGATCGGCGTATCTTCCTGCGTGAAGCGCTTCAAGAGAAGTGCCGCTTCACATTCAAGGAGGAATCGTGACCACAGTCACCCGGCGCTTCAAGCGCCTCGCGCCCGTCGTGGCGTTCGTCGGGATCGGCGCTCTCGCGCTCTCCGCGTGCACCGCGGAGAGCTCCGACGGCGGAACCGGCGAGCTGACCTACCTCGGTCAGACGCAGAACACGACGATCGTCGGAGTTCTGGAGAGCCTCGCGGCCGACCAGTGCGCGACCGAGAACGAGTCGGCGCCGCTCACCCCCGACGCCGTCGACGGAACCACCTGGGACCAGCAGATCCAGCTGCTCGCCGGTCAGGACGCGCTGTCGAACGTCAGCATGGCGGCGGGCACCCCGTCGCTCATGAAGGAGCTCATCGACAACGGCCAGGTCGTCAACCTCACCGAGGCGTTCGCCGACCTGGGCGTCGAAGGCGCGGTGCTGCCCGCGGCGGAGTCGCTGCTCGAATCGCTCTACGGCGTCGACGGCCTCTACGCGCTGCCGACCGAGTTCAACATCGAAGGCTTCTGGTACAACGAGGCGTACCTGGCCGACAACGACATCGAGCCGCCCACCACGTGGGACGAGCTCGTCGACGCCGCCGCGACCCTGCAGGCCGCCGGCATCCAGCCCTTCGCCGCCGCCGCCAAGGACGGCTGGCCCGTGAGCCGACTTGTCGGCAACTACATCGTGCGCGACCTCGGCCCGGATGCCCTCCAGGCGGTCGCGGACGGCGACGCGAGCCTGACCGACCCGGAGTACGTCGCGGGTGCCGACGCGGTCGCCGAGCTCGGCGCCGCCGGGTACTTCGGGCCGGCCGCCGGGACGATCGACTACAACACCGCGATGAGCCAGTTCCTCACCGGTGGAGCCGCCTTCTTCTACATGGGCAGCTGGGCACTCGCCAACTTCAACGACGAGGCGCAGAACCAGATCGGCGTCGACAACATCGGGTTCCTCCCGTTCCCGGACGTCTCGGGTGGCGAGGGCAGCTCCGACCAGGTTCCGGCGAACGCCGGCATCCCGGTCATGATCACGACGGCGAACTACGGTGACCAGCAGGCCGCCTGGCTCGCGTGCATCGCGCAGAACTACGGCGACCAGGCGCTCGAGGAGTTCGGTCAGGTCACCGGCTTCGCGGTCTCCGGCGACGCCGAAGTCTCCGAGCTCACCGCCGTCGTGCAGGACACGATCGCGAACGCGACCGGCTCCGTGCTCTGGTTCGAGGCGAAGTTCGGGCCTGAGGGCACCACGGTCAGCCAGACCAACGCCGGCGGCCTCGCCACCGGCACCCTGAGCGGCGCCGACTTCATGGCGCTCGTCCAGGAAGCCAACCAGGGCTAGTCTCGCCGCACCATCCCGCCGGGCGAGGTCGCACCGCGGCCTCGCCCGGCTCCACGAAAACCGAGGTACTCCCATGCAGAAGGTGCTCGGCGACAAGCGCGCCATTCTCATCCTTCTCGGCCCGGCCCTGCTCGTCTACACGGTCGTCATGCTCGTCCCGATCTTCTGGTCGGCGGGCTACACGTTCTTCGACGGCAATCTGATCCGCGGCTTCGAGTTCGTCGGCGTCGACAACTACGTCGCCTTCTTCCAGGACAAGACCGCCCTCGAGGCCGTCTTCTTCACCGTGCGTTTCGCCCTCGTCGAGACGGTGCTGCAGGTCGCCGTCGGCTACGGCCTCGCCCTCCTCTACGTGTTCGGGCTGCGTCGGGCCTCGTCGCTCGTGCGCACGATCGTCTTCTTCCCCGTGATCCTCCCGACCGTCGCGGTCGCACTGCTGTTCCGTCGGTTCTTCGAGGCGGCGCCGACGACCGGCCCGGTCAACTCGTTCCTCGAGATCCTGAACGTCCCGGGCCTGGACTGGCTGGGCCAGCCCGACTCGTCGTTCTGGGTCATCGTGCTCATGGAACTCTGGCGGTCGATGGGCTTCTACGCCGTGCTGCTCTACGCCGGCCTGCTCGACATCCCCGAGGACATCATCGAATCGGCGCGCATCGACGGCGCGAGCGGCTGGCGTCTCGTGCGCAGCATCATCCTGCCCCTGTCGTTGCCGGTGCTGCTCTCGGCGATCATCTTCAGCATCAACGGCACGCTCAAGGTCTTCGACACCGTCGTCGCGTTGACCAACGGCGGTCCCGGCACCGCGACGACGCCCCTCACCCTCTACATGTTCCGCACGTCGTTCGGCTATGGGGAGTTCGGCTACGGCAGCACGGTCGCTCTCATGCTCGCGGCGCTCTGCCTGCTCGTGACGATCTTCATCTTCCGCTCCTCGCGGCGCGACGTGACGAAGGGCTGACCCATGACCGCTCTCGCCTCCTCGACGACGGCCCGACGGAAGAACCGTCTGGGTCGCGTGCTCCGCCGGCTCCCGCTGCAGATCGCGATCGCCGTGCTGCTCGTGATCGTGGTGTACCCCCTGATCTGGATGCTGTTCGGCTCGTTCAAGCAGCAGGACGAGTTCCTCACCGAGCCCTTCTGGTCGATCCCCCGCGCGTGGTCGTTCGACAACTACGTCTCCGCGTTCGTCGAGGGCGGCCTCGGGCGCTACATGCTCAACAGCGTCCTCGCCGTCGTCCCGGCACTGACCCTCATCCTCGTCCTGGGCATGGCGGCGGCGTTCGCCCTCGAGATCATGGTCTGGAAGGGACGCGGGCCGGTCCTGCTGATGTTCCTCGCCGGCATCATGATCCCCGCGCAGATGCTGCTGCTGCCGCTGTTCACGATCTACTTCCGCCTGCACCTCACCGGCACGCTGTGGCCGCTCATCATCACCTACACCGCGCTCGGTCTCCCGCTCACGGTGTTCCTGATGGCGACCTACCTCCGGGCCGTCCCGCGAGAGATCTTCGAAGCGGCGACGATCGATGGGGCTGGCGTGTTCCGGCTCTTCGGACTGATCGCCGTCCCGCTCGTACGCAACGGACTGTTCACCGTGGGTCTCGTGCAGTTCTTCTTCCTGTGGAACGACCTGCTCATCTCGCTGACCTTCACCAACAGCGACCGGTTGCGCACGGTGCAGGTCGGGCTGCTCAACTTCACCGGGCAGTACGGCGCGGTCGACTACGGCCCGATGTTCGCCGGCATCTCGGTCAACGTGGTGGGCACGCTGCTCATCTACCTGTTCCTCAACCAGCAGGTCATGAAGGGGCTCGCCTCCGGCGCGGTGAAGGGATGACCGCGCGCGTTACCCGCGTCCGCGCGGAACTGCGCGCCGACGCCTTCGGGATCGGCGTGGCCCGCCCCCGGCTGTCGTGGATCCTCGAAGCCGACGGCGACGGACTCACTCAAGTGGCCTCCGAGATCGAGGTCGTCCGCCGCACAGGCACGACGACGACCGGCCGGGTCGACGGCGACGCTCAGGTCTTCGTGGACTGGCCCGTCGCGCCCCTCGCCTCGCGCGAGCGCACCGAGGTGCGGGTGCGTGCCTGGCTCTCCGACGGCGGCGAGACGCCGTGGAGCGAGCCGCTCACGGTCGAGGCCTCGCTGCTCGAGGACACCGACTGGTCGACCGACTTCGTGTCGCCGTCGGTGTCGGCGCCCGCGGAGGGCGTGCGACCCGGCTATCTGATGCGGGCGGATGTCGACATCCCGACGGATGTCGTGGCGGCCCGGCTCTACGCGACCGCGCACGGGATCTACCGGGTGGAGATCAACGGCGAGCGCGTCGGCGACGACGAGCTCGCGCCCGGCTGGACGAGCTACCGACACCGGCTGCGGGTCCAGACCTACGACGTCACGCACCTGCTCACCCCCGGCCGCAACGCGCTCGGGGCCGAGCTCTCGGACGGCTGGTATCGAGGCCGCATCGGGTTCCACGGCGGCATCTGGGACAACTACGGCGAAGACCTGGCCCTGCTGGCGCAGCTCGAGGTCGAGTTCGCCGACGGCCGTCGTGAGGTCGTGCCGACGGGCGGCGGCTGGCGGTGGTCGTCGGGGCCGGTGGTCGCCGCGGGTCTCTACGACGGCGAGCACTACGACGCCGGCCTCGTGCCCCCCGGCTGGAGCAGTCCGGGTTTCGACGACTCCGGCTGGTCGCCGGCGACCACGCTGCCCCGAGGTGACTTCCCGGCGCGGCTCGAACCCGCGATCGGCGATCCCGTGCGCGTCATCGAGGAGCTCTCGCCGACGACCGTCGAGCGCCGCCCGAATGGGCGCATCCGCCTCGACTTCGGTCAGAACATCGCGGGGTGGCTCGCCATCCGCGTCGTCGGCTCCGAGGGTCACGAGGTCGTGCTCCACCACGCCGAGGTGCTCGAGAACGACGAGCTCGCGATCCGTCCACTCCGCTCGGCGCCCTCGATCGACAGCTACCGGCTCGCGGGCACCCCGGGAGGCGAGTCGTGGCGCCCGCGGTTCACCATCCACGGCTTCCGCTACGCCGAGCTCGAGAACTGGCCGGGCGAGTTCACGGCGGAGGCCGTGCGCGCCCAGGTCGTGCACTCCGACATGGAGCGCACGGGGTGGTTCGCCTCGAGCGACGCGCTCGTGAACCGGCTCCACGAGAACGCGGTGTGGAGCATGCGCGACAACTTCGTCGACCTACCCACGGACTGTCCCCAGCGCGACGAGCGTCTCGGCTGGACGGGCGACATCCAGGTGTTCGCGCCGGCGGCATCCTTCCTGTACTCGAGCGGCGGCATCCTCACGAGCTGGTTGCGTGACGTCGCCGTCGAGCAAGGGCCCGACGGCTGGGTTCCGAACTTCGTGCCGTGGATCGAATGCGGCTTCCCGCGGGAGTCGTCCGCCGCGTGGGGCGATGCTGCGGTCGTCGTGCCGTGGGTCATGTACCAGCGCAACGGCGACCTCGGGGTGCTGCGCGAGCAGTTCCCCAGCATGGCGCTCTGGGTGGAGCACTTCGCGTCGAAGGCCGACGACTCGGGCCTCGTGCGCGAGGGGATGCAACTCGGCGACTGGCTCGATCCGGCGGCCCCGCCCGAGGATCCCGGAGCGGGGGTGACCGACCGCTACCTCGTGGCGTCCGCGTACCTCGCCTACTCGGCCGATCTGACCGCTCGGACGGCTCTCCTCCTCGACCGGCCGCGCGATCACGAGCACTACGGCGCGATCGCGCGACGCACGGCCGACGCCTTCCGCCGCGAGTACGTGACGCTCGCGGGCCGCATGGCGCAGGAGACTCCGACCGCGCTGTCGCTCGCGATCGCGTTCGATCTGATCACCGATCCGGGGCAGAGAGCGGTCGCCGGCCGGCGCCTCGCCGACCTCGTGCGTGACGGCGGCTATCGGATTCAGACGGGCTTCGTGGGGACGCCCCTGATCTGCGACGCCCTCGCGGCGACCGGGCAGATCGACGTGGCCTACCGGCTGCTGCTCGAGCGCGACTGCCCGTCATGGCTGTACCCGGTCACCATGGGCGCGACGACGATCTGGGAGCGCTGGGACAGCATGCTGCCCGACGGCACTGTCAACCCCGGCGAGATGACGTCGTTCAATCACTACGCCCTCGGCGCCGTCGTCGACTTCCTGCACCGGACGCTCGCGGGGCTGGCTCCCGCCTCACCCGGCTACCGGACTCTGCGGATCGCCCCTCAGCCCGGCGATCACTTCGACTCGGCGGAGGCGCGGCTCGAGACCCCGTACGGCACGGCGGCGGTGTCGTGGTCGCGCGCCCGGGATACGTTCCAGCTCGTCGCGACCGTGCCCGTGGGGGTCACCGCCGAGGTGATCCTCCCCGACGGCAGCACCCGCAGCATCGGGTCGGGCGAGCACCGCTTCGTCGCGTCGATCCCCGCGGCCTCGGTCGCGTGACCTGACGTCGGAGGGTCGGCGCGCGGAGCGCCGTCAGTCGGCGTGCGTCGTGCGAGCGACTCGGCCGATGGTGCTCTCGCGCGCGGTCAGGTGGGGTTCGATGATGACCCGGCGGTGCGTGTGCGTTCCCGAGCGGATCTCTTCGAGCAGGAGCTGCATCGCCGAGAGACCCATCTGGTAGCCCGGCAGGTCGACGGTCGAGATCGGGATGAGGCTGTCGTACGCGGACTTGTTGTCGTCGCACGCGATGAGCGCGATGTCCTCGGGGAAGCGGACGTCGCGGTCGACGAGCGCCTGCATGAGGCCCAGGGCGACGAGGTCGGCCGCGGCCACAATGCCGTCCGGCAGCTCGGCGCGCGGCAGGTCCCCCAGTCGCCAGCCGATGAGGCGGCCGTCCTCCGCCTGGATCTCGGCGGAGTCGAGGTGGGTCACGGTCACCCCGGGGGCTTCGGCGGCGGCGCGCTGGACGCCCCGCAGACGATCCCCGATCGCGCTCATCCAGATCGGACCGCCCGCGAACGCGAGCCGTGTGCGCCCGAGTGAGATGAGGTGGTGCGCGGCGAGGTACCCGGCCTGCTCGTAGTCGGTGCCGACGACGCAGAAGTCGTCGACGCGGTCGGCGTCGAGGATGACGACGTGGCGGCCCGCGTTGCGCGCTCGCTCGAGGCCGCTCCGGTCACCGGCGACGAGGGTGAGCAGGATGCCGGCCACCTGCTCCTGCGAGAAGTGCTCGAGGTAGGTCGCCTGCTTGTCGACCGAGATGTCGGAGTTCGCCAGGACGAGGTACATCCCTGCGTCCTGGGCGGCGCTCTCCGCACCGCGCGCCATGTCGGTGAAGAGGGAGTTGGCGAGGTCGACCAACACGAAACCCACGGTGCTGCTGCTGCCCGCCGCGAGCGACCGGGCCGCGCTGTTGCGCACGAACCCGAGTTCGGCGATCGCCTTGTGCACGCGCGCGAGCAGTTCGTCGGTCACCCGTTCCGGGTGGTTGAGCGCGTTGGAGACGGTACCGATCGCCACCCCGGCGGCCGCGGCGACGTCGGCCATCGTGACCGAGGCTCGACGCCGGGGTGCTGGGGTCGTCATCGCTGACTCCTCTTCTGATCGCTCGTCACCTTAGAGGATGAAGCGCTTCAACCTTATCTCGGCCCGAGCTTGACATCGCAAATGAAGCGCTTCAAACTGCTCCTGCCGGTCGCGACGGTTTGACGCGACGCATCCAAGGGAGGACCGCATGACCACCGACCGACGTAGCTCGTTCACCCCGGGCCAGGTGTGGCTCGACACCAAGGGCGAGCGCATCCAGACCCACGGCGGCTCCCTGCTCCACGTCGACGGCACGTACTACTGGTACGGCGAGAACAAGGAGCGCTCGACGCCGGGAAGCGGCGTCTGGCACTGGGGCGTGCGGTTTTACGCGTCGACCGACCTCTACAACTGGGAGGACCTCGGCTCGCTCATCGCACCCGCGGAGAACGACCCCGAGTCGCCGCTGCATCCGGCACAGCTGGCTGACCGGCCGCACATCGTCTTCAACGACCGCACGGGCAAGTTCGTCTGCTGGATCAAGGTCATGACGAAGGGCTCGATCCAGCGCTCCACCGTGCTCGTCGCCGACGACATCCGAGGACCCTGGACCATCGCCCGCACCTGGCTGCGACCGCTGGGCATGAACGCCGGCGACTTCGACCTCGTCGTCGATCCCCACGACGGCAAGGGCTACTACTACTTCGAGCGCGTGCACTCGGAGCTGATCTGCGCCGACCTGAGCGACGACTTCACGGACGTCACCGGGTACTACTCGACCCACTTCCCGCAACCCCAGCCGCCGTACGTGCGCGAGGCGCCGGCCTACTTCGCCCGGAATCGGAAGCACTACCTCGTCACGTCGGGCACGACCGGGTACTACCCGAACCCCTCGGAGGTCGCCGTCGCCCCGAGCTACCACGGGCCGTTCGAGGTGCTCGGCGATCTGCACCCCACCGACGTCTCGCGCACGTCGTTCCGCACCCAGATCTCGTCGATCTTCCGACACCCGGGCAAGAAGGACCTCTACATCGCACTCGGCGACCGATGGCTGCCTCGCTACACGGCCGACGGCGCCCAGGCCCAGCAGGCGTTCATCGAGCACTTCGCGCCGGGGCGCGACAGCGACGAGCCGATGGAGGAGTTCGCCGACGTCGACACGTCGATCGCCGACTACGTCTGGCTGCCGCTGGTCTTCGACGGTGACCGTCCGACGATCGTCTGGCGCGACGACTGGAGCCTCGACGAGTTCGAGGACCGCTGACGCCGTGACCCCGCACCACACCTCCGACGTGATCTCGCTCCTGCTCGGCGACACGGAGGCCGCCGGCCTGCCGCGACTCGCCTTCGTCGACGGCCCCAACGGGGTGCGCGACGCAGAGGGGGCGACGGCGTTCCCCTCGTGCCTCGTGCTCGCCGCGACCTTCGACCGCGACCTCGCCCGCGGCTACGGAGAGGCGCTCGGCGCCGAGACGATCGCCGCCGGAGCCAATGTGCTCCTCGGGCCGGGGTTCGACATCCTGCGGGTGCCGTGGGCGGGTCGCTCGGCCGAGTCGTTCGGTGAGGACCCGCTCGTGACCGGCGAACTCGGCGGCAACGCCGTGGCCGGCATCCAGTCGCGTGGGGTGCTCGCGGTGCTCAAGCATTTCGTGGGGAACAACTTCGAGTGGATGCGCACCGGGTCGGGGGTTCCGTTCCGTCGAGGCGCGGCCGTCGACGTGCGGATGGACGGTCGGGTGCTGCGCGAGCTCTATGCCGCCCCCTTCCGCCGCGCGGTCGTCGATCACGGCGCCCGGGCGCTGATGGCGTCGTACAACCGGTTCGAGGGACGTTACGTCGCCGAGAACGCCGACCTGCTCGGCCTGCCGCGCACCGAGTGGGGCTTCGACGGGATCACCCTGCCCGACTTCATGTTCGCCGTGCGCGAGCCGAAAGCGGCGCTCGAGGCCGGCCTCGACGTCCCCGGGCTCGATGGCGCCTCGGGCCGCACCGAGGAGATGATCGCCGAACTCGCGCCGACGCGGCGCGCGGCGATGGCCGAGCGGATCGCGGCGGTCGTCGGCGATGTGCGCCCCGCCGTCCCGGGTGATCCCGCCGGGCTCGGCACCGAGAACGCCGTGCGGCTGGCCGAGGAGATCGCGGTGCGCGGCGCGGTGCTCCTGCGCAACCGCGACGACATCCTGCCTCTCGCTGCCGGTCGGCGGGTCGCTCTGATCGCGCCCGCCGACCTCCGCCACCTGCTCGTCACGGGAGGCTCGGCAGCCGTCGACCTGCTCGCCGCCCGACTCCCCGAGCTCGGCGATGAGCTCCGCGCCCGGGGGCTCGAGGTCACGCAGGTCGACCCGCGCACCGCCGATGTGCCCCAGCGTCCGGCCTCGGCGGGAGACACCTCGAGCGGCCTGGTCACGCTCGCGGTGACCGCGCAGGACCGCGAGCCCGTCGAGGTGCGGCTCGACACGCTGAGTCACGCCGGCGAGCCCGGCGTCGAGTGGAGCGCCCGCACCACGTTCGACCTCGTCGCGCGCGGCACCGGGCTCCATCGGCTCTCGGTGACGTTCGCCGGCGCGGTCACGGTCCGTCTCGGCGATGCAGCGCCGGTGAGCGGCTTCCGCGAGGCGAGCCCGATGCTCGGCGGTCCCGACTACCCCCTCCAGGCGGCGGTGGAGCTCGCGGCGGGCGAGACGGTCCGGGTGGAGCTCGACTACCGCTCGGGCTCGGCGCTCGACGTGCCGGACAGCCCGTTTCGCGCCGGCTTCTGCGTGGGCGGGGATGCCGCCGGCCCGGCCGTGGCCGCCGCCGCCGACGCGGCCGCGCAGTCGGAGGTCGCCGTCGTCGTGGTGGGACGCGCCGTCGGCGAGGCGATGGATGCCGACCGACTGACCCTGCCCGACCCTCAAGACGCGCTCGTGCGCGCCGTCGCCGCGGCCGCTCCCCGAACGATCGTCGTCGTCGCGGGTGCGGGCCCGGTGGCGCTGCCGTGGCGCGACGAGGTCGACGCGATCCTCCACCTCGGCAACCCGGGCGAGCGGGGAGCCGCGGCTCTCGCCCGCATCCTGTCCGGTGAGTCGGAGCCGGGTGGCCGCCTCCCCTTCACCCTCCCTCGGGGCGAGGACTCGCCTCCCGTGCCCCAGCCGGGGCCCGACCTCGTCGTCGAATACGGCGAGGGGTTCGCCTCGGGATACCGCGGGTACGCGCCGTCGGAGATCGCCTACCCCTTCGGCCACGGGCTCGGATACGGGCACGTCGAGTGGGTTCACGGCTCGACGTGCGTCGACGACGGTCGGATCGTCGTGCGCGGACGGCTGCGCACGGCCGGCTCCCGCATCACGCGTGCGGTTCCGCAGGTCTACGTCGCCGGCCCCACCACGTCGCAATACCGTCGCCTCGCCGCGTTCGACTCGGTCGAGATCACCCCCGGGGACGGACGCGACGTGGAGCTGCGAATCCCGGTCGACGACCTCCGCCACTACGACGTCGCGTCGCAGATGTGGGACCTCGCACCCGGCACGTGGACGGTCGAGATCGGCTTCTCGAGTCTCGACGTCAGGGCGACGGAGTCGATCGACCTCAGCTGAGGGTCGACTCCCGCACGACGAGTTCCGGCTGGAACACGATGCGGCGCGGCGGCAGGTCGGGCTCCGCGGCCTCTTCGCGCAGGATGCGCAGCGCCGTCGCCCCGATCTCGTGGCGGGGCTGACGCACCGAGGTGAGCGGCACGACGGTGGCGCTCGCGAAGTCGATGTCGTCGAAGCCGACGAGGGCGACATCCTGGGGCACGCGCAACCGCCCCGACATCACGAGAGCCTGCAGCAGACCGACCGCGACGAGGTCGTTGGCGGCGAAGACGGCGTCGGGGCGGTCGGGTCGGGCGACGAGCTCCTCCCCGATGCGTCGACCCTCGAGCACCGTGAGACCCGTCGTCTCGATCACCTCGAGTGTCGCGCCGGGCACCTCGGCGACGGCCGCGCGGGCACCGGCTAGACGATCGGAGATCTGCCGGATGCCGAGCGGGCCTCCCGCGAAGGCGAGGTGCCGACGTCCCGTCGCGAGGAGGTGCGCGACCGCGAGCCGACCGCCGGCGACATCGTCGACCGAGACGGAGCTGACGCCGGCATCCCGACTCTCACGGTCGACGAGCACGACGGGCGTTCCGCGGCGACGCAGCTCGGCCAGCCGCGGCTCGATGTCGCCGAAGGGGGAGATGAGGATGCCGTGCACCCGCTGCTCCTCGAAGAGGTCGAGGTACGACGCCTCGCGGGCGACGTCCTCGTCGGAGTTGCCGAGGATCACAGAGAGCCCCGCCCGCGCGGCCTCGTCTTCGGCGCCGCGTGCGACGTCGGTGAAGAACGGGTTGCGCACGTCGAGCACGACGAGGCCGACGCTCGAGCTGCGTCCCGCGCGCAGCTGCCGCGCGGCCTCGTTGCGCACGTAGCCGAGCTCCGCGATCGCCGCTCGCACGCGCTCGACCGCGGCCGGCGAGACCCGCGGCGAATCGTTGAGCACGTTCGAGACGGTGCCGACGGAGACCCCGGCGCGCTGCGCGACGTCGCGGATGCTGACGCTCGCGCGCGGGATGGTCATCCTGCTATCTTGGTGGTTGAAACGATTCAGTGCCCGCTCGACCGGTTCTCGCACGACCGGGTTCTCGCACGACAAGGACGTCCCATGCCCGACTTCGCCGCCATCTCCGACCAGCTCGCCGCGCAGGCGATCGAGCTCCCGTCCTGGGCCTTCGGCAACTCCGGCACCCGGTTCCGCGTGTTCACGACGCCCGGCGTGCCCCGCGACCCGTTCGAGAAGGTCTCGGATGCCGCCCAGGTCAACAAGCACACGGCACTCGCGCCCTCGGTCGCCCTGCACATCCCGTGGGACAAGGTCGAGAACTACGAAGACCTCGCGAAGCACGCCGAGGACGAGGGCGTGAAACTCGGGACGATCAACTCGAACACCTTCCAAGACGAGGACTACAAGCTCGGCTCGGTCACCCACTCCGACCCGAAGATCCGCCAGAAGGCGATCGACCACCACTTCGACTGCATCGACATCATGCACGCGACCGGCTCGCGTGACCTCAAGATCTGGCTCGCCGACGGCACCAACTACCCCGGGCAGGACGACCTGCGCGCCCGCCAGGACCGCCTCGCCGACTCCCTGCAGCAGATCTACGACCGCCTCGGCGACGACCAGCGGCTCGTGCTCGAGTACAAGTTCTTCGAGCCGGCGTTCTACCACACCGATGTTCCCGACTGGGGAACGAGCTACGCGCAGGTGGCGGCCCTCGGCGACAAGGCGATGGTCTGCCTCGACACCGGCCACCACGCCCCCGGCACCAACATCGAGTTCATCGTGATGCAGCTGCTGCGGCTCGGGAAGCTCGGCTCGTTCGACTTCAACTCGCGCTTCTACGCCGACGACGACCTCATCGTCGGCGCCGCCGATCCGTTCCAGCTCTTCCGCATCCTCGTCGCGGTGGTCGACGGCGGGGGCTACGCCCACCCCGACGTCGCATTCATGCTCGATCAGTGCCACAACATCGAGAACAAGATCCCCGGGCAGATCCGCTCGGTGCTCAACGTGCAGGAGATGACGGCGCGCGCGCTGCTCATCGACCGCGCGGCCCTCGCGGCGGCGCAGGCGTCCGGCGATGTGCTCGCCGCCAACGCCGTGCTGATGGATGCCTTCTACACCGATGTGCGGCCGCTGCTCGCGTCGTGGCGGGAGAGCCGCGGACTGCCGGCCGACCCGATGGCGGCGTATGCGGCATCCGGGTACTTCGAGAAGATCAGCGGCGACCGCGTCGGCGGCACCCAGGCGGGCTGGGGGGCCTGAGCGTGGCCCGCGTCTGCTTCCAGTTGCAGGTGCGGCCCGAGCTCCTCGACGAGTACGTGCGCCGCCACGAGGCGGTATGGCCGGAGATGCTGCGTGCGATCGCGGATGCCGGGCGCCGCAACTACTCGCTGTTCCTGCGCGACGACGGGCTGCTCATCGGCTACTACGAGACCGACGACGACGCGGCGTCCGCCGAGGCGTTGGCGGCCGACCCGCGCACCGCGGCCTGGGAGGCGGAAGCGGCGGGGTTCTTCGAGTCGCTCGACGGTGCCCGCCCCGACCAGGCAGCACTCACTCTCCGCGAAATCTTCAACCTCGACCAGCAAATCCACCGATTGGACTCACGCTCGTGAACTCGCCTGCCCAAGACCTCATCGCCCGCAGCAACAAGCTCGGCTCCGACCCCCGGGTCACCAACTACGCGGGCGGCAACACGTCCGCGAAGGGCGTCGAAGCCGACCCCGTGACCGGTGAGGACGTCCGGCTGCTGTGGGTCAAGGGCTCGGGCGGTGATCTCGGCACCCTCACGGCGTCGGGGCTCGCGACCCTGCGCCTCGACCGCGTGGAAGCGCTCAAGAACGTCTACGCGGGCCTCGAGCACGAAGACGACATGGTCGCCGCACTCGACTACTGCCGCCACGGCCTCGGCGGTGCTGCGCCGAGCATCGACACGTTCATGCACGCCTTCGTCGACGCCGACCACGTCGACCATCTCCACCCCGACGCCGGCATCGCGTTCGCCACCGCGAAGGACGGCGAGAAGCTCACGAAGAAGGCGTTCGGCGACAAGGTCGTCTGGGTGCCGTGGCGCCGTCCCGGGTTCCAGCTCGGTCTCGACATCTCCGACATCAAGGCGAAGAACCCCGCCGCGATCGGCGTGATCCTCGGCGGCCACGGCATCACGGCGTGGGGTAGGACGAGCGCCGAGGCTCAGAAGAACAGCCTCTGGATCATCAAGACCGCCGAGCAGTACCTCACGGCGAAGGGCAAGAAGAACCCGTTCGGCCGCCCGGTGGCGAAGAACGCCGCCCTGCCGAAGGCCGAGCGCCGCGCGAAGGCCGCCGCCCTGGCCGCGACGATCCGTGGCATCGCGTCGCACGACCGCCCGATGGTCGGCCACTTCGACGACTCCGACGTCGTACTCGACTTCCTCGCCTCGGCGAACGCCCCGAAGCTCGCCGCCCTCGGCACGAGCTGCCCCGACCACTTCCTGCGCACCAAGGTCAAGCCGATGCTGCTCGACCTGCCGGCGAACGCCGACGTCGCGAAGGTGAAGGAGCGCCTCGCCACCCTGCACGAGGCCTACCGCAAGGACTACACGAAGTACTACGACAAGCACGCCACGGCGGAGAGCCCGGCCATGCGCGGCGCCGACCCGCTCATCGTGCTCATCCCCGGCGTCGGCATGTTCTCCTACGGCGCCAACAAGCAGACGGCGCGGGTCGCCGGCGAGTTCTACGTCAACGCGATCAACGTCATGCGCGGCGCCGAGTCGATCTCGAGCTACTCCCCCATCTCCGACGCCGAGAAGTTCGCGATCGAGTACTGGGCCCTCGAGGAGGCGAAGCTGCAGCGCATGCCGAAGCCCAAGTCGCACGCGACGCGCGTCGCCCTCGTGACCGGGGCGGCATCCGGAATCGGCAAGGCCATCGCGACCCGCCTCGCCGCCGACGGCGCGTGCGTGATCATCGCCGACCTCGACCTCACGAAAGCCCAGGCGGCTGCCGCGGAGATCGGGTCGACGGATGTCGCGGTCGGCCTCGCCGTGAACGTCACCGACGCCGCGGCGATCGAGACGATGGTGCAGGATGCCGTGCTCGCGTTCGGCGGCATCGACATCGTCGTGAACAACGCGGGCGTCTCGCTGTCGAAGCCGCTGCTCGAGACGACGGAAGCGGACTGGGACTTCCAGCACGACATCATGGCGAAGGGCTCGTTCCTCGTCTCGAAGGCGACGGCGCCGATCCTGATCGAGCAGAAGATGGGCGGTGACGTGGTCTACATCTCGTCGAAGAACTCGGTGTTCGCCGGCCCGAACAACATCGCCTACTCGGCGACCAAGGCCGATCAGGCGCATCAGGTGCGGCTGCTCGCGGTCGAGCTCGGCGAGCACGGCATCAAGGTGAACGGCATCAACCCGGACGGCGTCGTGCGCGGCTCGGGCATCTTCGCCGCCGGCTGGGGCGCCAATCGCGCGAAGACGTACGGCATCGCCGAAGACAAGCTCGGCGAGTTCTACGCGCAGCGCACGATCCTCAAGCGCGAGGTGCTGCCCGAGAACGTCGCGAACGCCGTATCGGTGCTCACCGGACCGGACCTGTCGCACACGACCGGCCTCCACATCCCCGTCGACGCGGGCGTCGCGGCGGCCTTCCTGCGATGACCGGGCGGAGCGGGGGGGCCGTCGCCGCGGTCGACCTCGGCGCGACGAGCGGGCGCGTGCTGCTCGGCTACGTCGGGCACGACGAGCTGCGGCTCACCGACGTCGCCCGCTTCAGGAACGCCCCCGTGCGCACCCTCGACGGCCTGCACTGGAGCTCGTTCGAGCTCTACCGCGACGTCGTCGAGGGCCTCGCCGCGGCGGTGCGCCAGGAACCCCAGCTCGCGAGCATCGGCATCGACTCCTGGGCCGTCGACTACGGGCTGCTGCGGAACGGCCGACTGGTCAACGCGCCCTACTCGTACCGCGACGAGCGGAACGCTGCGGGCGTCGCCGAGGTGCACTCCCGGGTGTCGGCGGAGGAGCTCTACCGCCGCAACGGCCTGCAGCACCTGCCGTTCAACACGCTCTTCCAGCTCACCGCCGACCGGCTCGGCGGCACGCTCGAGATCGCCGACCGGTTCCTGCTCATGCCAGATCTGTTCGCGTACTGGCTCACGGGTCGTGCCGTTGCCGAACGCACCAACGCCTCGACGACCGGGCTGCTCGGCGTGACCTCCCGCGAGTGGGACCTCGATCTCGCCGCGACGCTCGACCTGCCCGCCGGCATCTTCGCCGAGCTCGTGGATGCCGGCACCGAGCTCGGCGGGCTCGCGTCGTCGGCCGTGCGCGGCATCGGCGACACCCGCGCCGTCGTCACCGCGGTCGGCACGCACGACACCGCCTCGGCGATCGTGGCGATCCCGGCCACCGGCGCGAACTACGCGTACGTCTCGTGCGGCACGTGGTCGCTCGTCGGTGTCGAGCTCGAGCACCCGGTGCTGTCGGATGCCGGCCGCGCCGCGAACTTCACCAACGAGGGCGGTGTCGACGGCCGGGTGCGCTACCTGCACAACGTCATGGGGCTGTGGTTGCTGTCGGAGTCGATCCGCGACTGGGAGCGCGACGGCACCACGATCTCGCTCCCGGCACTGCTCGGGCAGGCGGCATCGGTCGCGACGAAGGTGCCGATCTTCGACGCCGACGACGAGACGTTCCTCGCCCCCGGCGACATGCCCGCTCGCATCGCGGCGTGGCTGACGGCACACGACCTGCCGGTGCCGGGGTCGCGTCCGGAACTCGTGCGCAGCATCCTCGAGTCGCTCGCCGCCGCCTACGCGACGTCGATCCGGGATGCCGCGGAGCTGAGCGGTCAGACCGTCGAGGTCGTGCACCTCGTCGGCGGCGGCTCGCTCAACGAGCTGCTCTGCCAGCTCACCGCCGATGCGACAGGGCTCCCCGTGTTGGCCGGGCCCGTCGAGGCGACGGCGATCGGCAACGTGCTCGTGCAAGCCCGCGCGCAGGGCTTCATCTCGGGCGACCTCGAGTCCCTCCGCGCCCTCGTCGCCCGCGCCTTTCCGCCCCGCAGGTTCGAGCCGTCGCGGTAGTGATGTCGACTTAGTTGCACATTGCTCCGTTCTCCGGGCGCGATGTGCAACTGGCGGACACATCACATTTCGTCAGTTGCAGAACGTCGCCGGAGAACGCGACATTGTGCAACTAAGGCGACAAAACCTAGGGAGCGTAGACCGCGCGCGCGAGGGCGTCGAGCACGGCGGCGGAGCGGGGGCCGAACGACAGGATGTCGCCATCCGCCATGTCGACGAATCGCTCATGCTGCCCGGCCGCGGTGAGGGCGATGGCGGGCTTCGCCGAGAGGAGCCCCTCGACGCCGCCGGCGGAGGCGAGGCCGTCGGTCATGACGAGGATGAGGTCGGGGTTGGCGGCGATGATCGCCTCGTCGGTCATCGGCTGCAGGCCGGTCCAGCCGATCTCGGCCGCGACATCCACGCCACCCAGTCCTCGGATGAGGTCGTCGGTACCCGACTCCTCGCCGAACAGGTAGTAGATGCCCGAGCCGCCGCGCAGGTAGAGGAAGATCATCCGCACCCGGTCGCCGTCGGCGGTGGGAGCGATCTCGGCGACCTCGGCGATCTTCGCGTCGACCTCGTCGGAGATCCGCGTGGCCAGCAGCTCACCCGTGTCGGGCACCCCGAGCGCCGCGGCGACATCGCGCGCGAGCTGCGCGGCCCCCTCGAACGACGGGTCGTTGTCGACGAAGACGACCGTGACCCCGGCCTCGCGCAACTGGATGAGCACGTCGCGCGGCCCGATGCTGCCGTCGGTGACGATGAGCGTGGGTCGCTGCACGAGGATGCTCTCGGCGTCGATCGAGTGCCCGCTGCTCGTGACGACGGGGAGGTCGGCGGCACCCGAGAAGGTGGTCGAGATGTCGCGCCCGACGAGGGTGTCGCCGAGACCGAGGCCCCACACGGTCGCGGCGATCGAGCCCGCCATGTCGAGGGCGATGACGCGGGACGTGTCGGCGACGATCACCTCGGTGTCGCCGTTCGGATCGCGCGAGACGACCGTCGCAGGGAGCGTCTGTTGGGGCGCGGACGTGATCGGTTCGATCGCCTCGGAGGCCAGCACCGCGCTGCTCGCTCCCACGTGCGCCCGGGGGTCGGCGACGAGATCGAGCTCCGCGAGCGGGCGGGAGTCGGCGATCGTCGGCTCCGGCGTGCTCGGGCCGTGACCGGGGGGCGCGGCGCAGCCGACGAGCGCCACCACGAGGGCGCCGGCCAGCACGGCGAGGGCGCGACGGGTCACGCGTCAAGCCTACGCAGGTAAGGCTGGCCTTACAAACCACTCTCGTCACTCAGTGGAGGATGGGTGCCGTGGAGATCTGCACATTCATCGAGCCGCAGAACGGCGCGACCTACGACGACCAGCTCGCGTTCGCGCAGGCGACCGAGGAACTCGGCTTCCACGGGTTCTTCCGTTCCGACCACTACCTCGCCTTCGCAGGCCGTGGGATGCCGGGGCCGAGCGACTCGTGGACGATCCTCGCCGGCCTCGCGCGCGAGACGACGCGCATCCGGCTGGGCACCCTCGTGTCGTCGGCGACCTTCCGGCATCCGGCTGTCCTCGCGATCCAGGTCGCCAACGTCGACGCGATGTCGGGCGGGCGCGTCGAGCTCGGCCTCGGCACCGGGTGGAATGCGGCGGAGCACGCGGCGTACGGCATCCCGTTCCCCGCGAAGCGCTTCGGGATGCTTGAGGAGCAGCTCGCGATCATCACGGGACTGTGGTCGTCGGAGGGTCCGTTCGACTTCGCGGGCGAGCACTATCGACTCGAGGCTGCTCCCGCCCTCCCGAAGCCTGTGCAGGCGCGCGTGCCCGTGATCGTCGGCGGCGGCGGACCGGAGCGCACCCCGGCCCTCGCGGCGCGCTTCGCGACGGAGTACAACTTCTTCGACCGCGAGCCGTCGGTCGCCGCGGAGAGGTTCGCGACCGTGCGCGCCGCGGCAGAGGCCGGGGGACGCGACCCCGACGAGCTGCGCTACTCGGTGGTGAAGTCGCTCGGCGACGGCATCCCGTTGCCCGAGGTGGCGGCGAAGGTCGCCCACGCGAGGTCGCTCGGTGTCGACAGGCTCTACCTGCAGTTCCTCGACCACCTCGACCTCGGCTACCTCGAGAGCGTCGCGGAGGTCGTGTTCGACTGATCCGCCCCTAGGGTGTCTCGCATGGACTCGCAGTCGTGGCTCACGGTCATCGCGTTGCTGCTGAGCGTTGCGAGCGTGGTCGTCACGGGGCTGTTCTCGGTGCGCACCCAGCGACTGAGTCACGAGCTGGATGTCGAACGCGAAGCCCGGCTCGAGGAGCAGTCGGCGCTCAAGGCCGCCGAGCGGGTCTACGAGCCGCTCGCGCAGGCCGCGGCCGAGCTGCAGTCGCGCATCTTCAACCTCGTCGAGACCGGCTGGATCGGCACGCAGAAGCGCTACGCGAGCCACGGCGACTACGCCGAGGCGTCGACGGCGTTCCTCTTCGCCCATTACTTCGGCTGGATCGAGGCGCGACGTCAGGCGGTGCTCTCCTCGAGCGGCGAAGGCGGGCGCGACATCACCGTGCAGCGGCTCATCGACGACGTGCTCAAGGTGCTGCGGCGCAGCGAAGACTCCGAGGGCTTCCTCTTCTTCACGACCGAGCAGCGCGCGATCGGCGAGCTCATGCTCACGTGGGAGACGATCCCCGAGACGGCGGTGCGCATCCCGCACGTCGCGGGCTACGCGTCGTTCGTGAAGCGGTATCGGCACGACGAGGAGTTCCGCGCCTGGTTCACGTCGATCGACGCCGGGATGGCGCTCGTCTCGACGGGCGACGTGCGGCGGCTCGCCGACATCCAGCGCGCCCTCGTGGCGCTCATCGCCAACCTCGACCCGAAGCGCAAGTACACCGCCGGCTACGCCCTCGAGCCGATCGACCTCACCGACGGGACGCCCCACACCGCGGGTTGAGTGCCCGCCGCAGGCGGGTGTATCGAAACCGCACGGCGACAGGCGCGGGTTGAGTGCCCGCCGCAGGCGGGTGTATCGAAACCCACCCCGGGTGACCCGACGGTGGGTTTCGATACACCGCGCTGCGCGCGGCACTCAACCCGCGAGGGTCAGTCGTCCTCGACGACCTCGCCGAGGCCCGAGACGTCGGACTCGACGTCGGGGTCGCCGCGGTAGTGCACCGATCCGACGCCCGAGACCTCGGCCGTGAGGGTGCCGGTCGCGTTCACGTGCGCGTCGCCCGTGCCGCTGATGTCGACGTTCGCCTCCACGACCTCGAGGTCGTCGGCATCCACTTCGCCCACGCCGTCGATCTCGACCTCGAGCGACTGAGCCGTCCCCGCGAGCCCGATGTCGCCCGCGCCGGAGATCCGCACCTCCACGCGGTCGGCGTCCACGCCGTCGACGGTCACGTCACCTGCGCCGCTGACCTCGATCGAGAGGTTCTCGCCGGACACCGAGGAGTCGACGTCGCCGGCGCCGTTGACCTCGATCGACTCGAGGCTCGGCACCGTCAGTTCGTAGCGGATGTCGACGTTGCCCCACGCCAGGTCGGGGCCGCGGCGCCCGAGCACGAGCACCCCGTCGCTGACTCGCGTCGTGAGCGCGTCGAGCACGCTCGCCGGGGCGTGGATGGTGAGCGACGGCTCGCCCTCGGTGATGGTGAGGTCGCCGGCCGTGTCGAGGACGACGGCGGTGACGTCGCCGATCTCGGGCGACTCGGAGGTCATCGGGCCGGAGGCGGGCGCGAACCGTGCGCAGCCCGTGAGCGCGGCAGCGGCGAGTACGGCGACCACGCCGAGGGTGAGGTATCGGGGCTTCATGCGTTCCAGACAACCAGCGTGCGACGCCGGCCGCCCTGGGGGCAACCCCCGGATCACCCCTCCGGTCGCCCGCGCTCGCGCCGCACCTTCGCGACGAGCGGCTGCACGCGGTAGGGGATGAGTTCGCCCATCGACAGCGCCGTCTCGGTGCGCACGACGCCGTCGATCGCGAGGAGCTGCGCGTCGATGCGGAACAGGTCGTCGGTGTCGCGGCAGAGCACGATCGCGAGGAGGTCGGACGGCCCGCTCATGCCGTGCGCCTGCACGATCTCGGGGATGGCCGCCATCTCCTCGGCGATGCGCGCGAGTTCGCGCTGCCGTACGACGACGGTGACGAAGGCGGTGAGCGGGTAGCCGAGACCGTGCGGGTCGATGCGCCGGTCGAAGGAGAGGAACGCGCCCTTCGCCTCGAGCTGCTGCATGCGCGCCTGGACGGTGTTGCGCGAGAGCCCGAGGCGGTCGGCGAGCGCGACGTACGAGGCGCGCGGGTCGTCGGCGAGCGCGCGGAGAAGGTCGAGGTCGACGGGGTCGAACCGGTGCATGCTGCGCAGATTAGCACCCCGGACCGGGCGCGCTGATTGGCAGAGTGCACAAGGCGGGAAGCATCGCTTGGGCGATCTGGGTATACCTGCCTACGGTACGACCATGTCGATGACGACACCTGCGCAGTACATCCGGCTCCTCGACGAGCACGGACGGCGCGTCGCGTCGCCCGATCTCGACCCACTCGTCGCCGGGCTCGCGCCCGACGAGTTGCTCGGGCTGTACCGCGACATGGTGATCGTGCGTCGACTCGACGCCGAGGCTACGGCGCTCCAGAGGCAGGGCGAACTCGCGCTGTGGCCTCCGCTGCTGGGGCAGGAGGCCGCGCAGATCGGGTCCGCTCGCGCGCTCCGCGACGACGACTTCGTGTTCTCCAGCTACCGCGAGCACGCCGTCGCGTACGTGCGCGGCGTCGCGTCGGCTGACCTCGTGCGGGTCTGGCGGGGTACGGCGCTCTCCGGCTGGGACCCGTACGCCCATCACCTGGCGACGCCTCAGGTCATCATCGGGGCGCAGACGCTCCACGCGACGGGCTACGCGATGGGCATCCGACAGGACGGCTCCGACGCCGCCGCGGTCGCCTACTTCGGCGACGGGGCGACGAGCGAGGGGGATGTCTCCGAGGCCCTCGTGTTCGCGGCATCCTTCGCGGCTCCCGTGCTGTTCTTCTGCCAGAACAACCAGTGGGCGATCTCGGAGCCCGTGGGACTCCAGTCGACCGTCCCGATCGCCGACCGCGCGGGCGGGTTCGGCATCCGCTCGTTCCGCGTCGACGGCAACGACGTGCTCGCCGTGCTCGCGGCGACCCGCGCGGCGCTCGCCCGCCTCCGCGCCGGCGAGGGTCCGCAGTTCATCGAAGC
>NZ_JBMRCP010000032.1:0-21494 GCF_057350545.1 Pseudolysinimonas sp.
GTCGGGTCGCCGCCCATGTAGACGACCTTGGCGGTCGCCGGGTCCTTGCCGGCCGCCTTCAGGCCGTCGACGATCGACTGGCCCTCGAGGCGGCCGACCTCGGTGTTGTCGAACGACACGTAGTAGTCGGCGCCCGCGATGGGACGGTCGTAGGCGATGACCGGGATGCCCTCGGCGGAGGCCTTCTCGGCGACCGCGGCGCCCGCGCCGTTGTAGTCGACGAGCAGCATCACGCCACAGCCCTGCGAGAGCTGCTGGTCGGCGATGGTGGCGTACTTGTTGGTGTCACCCTGAGCGTTCTGGATGTCGACGTCGAAGCCGGCGGCCTTGAGTCCCTCCTCCAGGTACTTGCGGTCGAGCGTCTCCCAGCGCGGCGAGGAGGCCGCGTCAGGAAGGATCACGCACGCACGGGTCGCGTCGGCGTCGCCGCCGCCATCTCCGGTCGCACATCCGGCCAGTGCCGCTGCCGAAAGACCGGCGATCGCGACAACGGAGATCAATGAAGCACGCTTCACGGTTCTCCCCTTCTTCATCGAAGTGAGGTTTACCCCTCCTGGTACCCCGACGTCCTCGACGGGGCATGCCCATGTTCGCCGCTATTGGCTTCAAGTAGTGAAGGAATCGATCACGTTTCGATAACGTTCGACTCCGAAACTTCCGCTCAGCGGGCTCGGACGAGCTCGAAGCGTTCAGGACATGGAGCGATGTGGGCGGGTCTCGACCGAATCAAGGAGATTCTCGGTCCCCGTCCCCTCGCGCGGGCGGACGCTCGCCCTCCGGGCTCAGATCTCCTTGACTCGGTCGACGCGCGAGGGTGAGACGGATGCCGGGAGCCGGTAGAACAGGAACGGGACGGCCGACAGCAGACAGGATGCCGCGGGCACGAGGGTGATCGCGATCCACACCGTGTTCTGCATGTCGGGCGTCACGACGACGCCCTCCTCGTACCCGGCGAGCACCACGAAGATGCCGAACAACAGCACCGAGATCGCGCTCATCACCTTGGTGACGAAGGTCAGAGTCGCGAACGAGATGCCGTCGTTGCGCACCCCGGTGCTCTCCTCGGCGGCGTCGACGGCATCCGCGATCATCGTCGTCTGCGACACCAGGAAGATGCCGAGCAGCAGTCCGGTGACGAAGATGAACGCCGTCAGCACGATGAGGTTCTGGAATCCGGTGACGTACATGGCCACGTAGACGACGGTTCCGGCCACGCAGGAGAACAGGATGAGCGTTCGACCCGTGAAGCGACGCAGCAGCAGCGGCGTCGTGAACGACGCGATCACCATTCCGAGGATGATGCCGGCGCCGACGATCGTGAAAACCGTCTCGTCGTCGTAGGCGATGACGACGAAGACGGCGCCGCCCGACTGCACGATGTATCGCCCGGCGCCGAGCACCGACCCGGCGAGCACGAGCAGGAGCGGCGTGTTCGCGAAGAGCGCGGCGAAGAGCTGCCGGATGTTGAGCGGGTCCGTCGTGATCGCACGCTCGCGCGGCACGAAGAACGCGAGTAGGAAGAGCCCCATCCCGAGCACCGAGACGACGACCACGGCGAACGTCCAGCCGGTCGCCGTGGTCTCGGAACCGAAGCTCAGCAGCTTGGCGAGCTGCGGCATCCCGAGCGTCGCGAGTCCGAGGGCGATCGCGCCGAACGCGCGGACGTTGCCGATCGTGCGGGCACGCAGATTCTTCTCGGGGAACGCGGAGCCGATGAGGCCCCACAGCGGCACGTCGCAGGCCGCGTAGACGAGACCCCAGATCAGGTAGACGAGCGCGAAGTACCAGAGCTGCGCCGTCTCCTCGACGTCGGGCACCGTGAAGAGCAGGATGGAGAAGAGGGCGACCGGTCCCGCGGAGAACAGGATGAACGGCCGCAGCTTCCCCCAGCGCGTGCGGGTCATGTCGACGAGACTCCCGACGACGGGGTCGGCGATCGCGTCGATGATCCGCGCCACGGTGAGCACGATGGTCACGACGGCGATGCCCGCGGTCGAGATGCCCACGTACTGCACGAGATAGAGCAGCAGGAACGTCGTGATCGTCGCGTAGACGAGGTTCTGGCCGAACGCGGCGGTCACGATGGCGACGCTCTGCGCCCGCCTCGACGGCACTGTCATGGCCGCAGCCTAGGGCCCTCGCGATCTCGGTGGTCGAGTAGCGACCGCCTCCGGCGGGCGCGTGTCGAGACCGCGCGCGGACTGCTGGCGTGGTCTCGACACGCCGCTGCGCGGCTACTCGACCACCGAGGTAGCGGCGAGCCGGAGGGTCACGATCTCGAACGGGCCGAACTCGAGCCGGGCGAGGTCGGCGGGGCCGAGCGGTCGCTCGAGCAGGTCGGTGCGCACGGCTCGCGCGTGCGGGAGGGTCGTCCTGAGCGCCGTGGTGGTCGCGCGACCGAGGCTCTCGTACATCCTCGCGATCACGCCGTCGCCGTCCTCGGCGGGTTTGAGGGTCTCGACGATGACCCCGGGATCGTCGACCGCGACGACCGACGGGAACGCCGCGCCCGGGAGCACGCGCAGCGGGTGGTTCAGCCGGTAGCCGTCGCGGATGACGTCGCCGAGGGCTCCCGCGGCGAAGGGGCGGAACGCGTAGACGACCTCGTGGAGGCCGCGGTCGGCGGTCTTGTCGGGGAACGTGGGGGCGCGCAGCAGGGTGAGCGAGAGCAGCCCCGACTTCGCCCGATGCCCGTACTTGCTGTCGTTGAGGACCGCGAAACCACCATCGGGGGTGTCGGTGGCGATCCACTTGTGCGCGCAGATCTCGAACTGCGCGCGCTCGACGGCGGTCTCCTCCGTCGTCGACCGGGAGATGTGCCCGAACTGGATCTCGCTCTTCGACGCCTCGCCGTAGCGAGTCGGACGGAAGTCGGCGCGCAGCATCCGATGCGTCTCTCGCCAGTCGAGGCGGGTCTCGAACCGCACGAGCTCCGACCCCGCCTCGACGATCACACGCTGCTCGATCGTCGAGCGGCCGAACCGGTACACCTGGCGTCGTACCGCGGTCGGGCCGTCGACCTCCCACGTCGCCTCGCGGGCGCGCAGTACGCGCGGCCGCCGTCGGAGGTAGCCGATCCCGATGTCCCACGCGTCGAACGGCCACTGGTACGGGTCGCGGTGCAGCACGAGACGGTTGAGGCCGTCCCGTGCGTGCTCCACTCCCGCTGCGTCGAGGCACGACACGATCTCGCCGCTCGCGCCGAAACGCAGGGTGAGGATGCCGTTGGAGAGCGAGTCGGCGTCGGCGCGCAGCTCGGGGTGTGCGGGCTCCGGCGTGAGCGCAGCGGCGGCGTACGGCTCGACCCGCGCGCGGAACCACTCGCGGCCGACGCGCAGCACCTCGTCGCGCGGCACGGGGGAGAGGTTGAGAGCGCCCGGGGTCTCGCCGGCGGCGGGCAGCGCGGCGAGGAGCGGCGAGGCGAGGGTGTCGAGGTCGTCGGCGACCCGGCCGAGCACCTCGACGGCCTCCCTCGCGACCCGCTCGATCGTCGACCCGGGCAGGATGTCGTGGAAGTGGTGCAGCAGCACGTCGCGCCAGTGCTGTTCGAGGTCGACGCGGGTGCCCGTGAGTGCGGCGAGTGCCTCGACCTCGTGCAGCTTCCGCTCGGCGATGCGGTTGCGGCGCTTCACGAGCCCCTGCGTCGTGTAGGTGCCCTGGTGCGCCTCGAGGTAGAGCTCGCCGTCGAAGCGGTGCTCCACGTCGAGGGCCTCGAGCCGCCGGAAGAAGTCGGTCGCGCGCGAGTACTCGATCCTCGGCAGCCCGCGCAGGTTGCGCTCGCGCGACGTGACCTCGTGGTGGACCTCGCCCGGCCCGCCGCCGCCGTCCCCCGAGCCGTAGACGAGCAGCGCCGCGCCGAGGTCGCGCTCGGGGTAGCGCTTCAGCCCCGTGAGCAGCCCGTCGGCGGCGCCGCGCGAGTTGTAGTCGCCCTCGGGCGGCATGTGCACGAGCACGGTCGACCCGTCGATCCCGGCCCAGTGGAACGTGCGGTACGGGTGGTCGTTGAGCTTGTTCCACGCGAGCTTGATCGTCTGGAACCAGTCCATCCCGCTCTTGCGCAGGATCTGCGGCAGCGCCCCGGAGTAGCCGAACGTGTCGGGCAGCCAGCACAGCCGCAGGTCGTCGTCGGTGAGCCCGAACTCCTCCTGGAGGAACCGCCGCCCGACGAGCGCCTGCCGCACGAGCGACTCGCCGCCGGGCATGTTGGTGTCGGTCTCGACCCAGAACGAGCCCTGCAGCTCGAGCCGCCCGGCGGCGACCGCGTCCCGGATACGGGCGTAGAGCTCGGGATGCCGTTCCTTCGTCCACTGCAGCTGCTGCGGTTGGCTCGTGCCGTAGATGTAGCCGGGACGCTCGTCGATCGAGTTGAGAGCGCGCGCGTAGGTGCGGGCGGCCTTCCGCCGCGTCTCGCGCAACGGCCAGAGCCACGCCATGTCGAGGTGGCCGTGCCCGACCGCCGAGTAGAGGAAGTCATCGGTCGACGGGGAGGCGAGCGGCGGGGCGAGTGCGGCGCGTGCCCCCGCGAGGTCGCGGGCACGGAATCGCGACCACGCCGCGTCGAGGGCGCCCCGCAGCTCACGACGCAACCCGGCATCCTCGGTCGCGTGCGCGAGCACCGTGAGCGTCAGGTAGTCGTAGTAGAGGGCGAACGCCTCGTCGTCGCGCGTCGCGAGGTGGGCGCCGCGGAAGATGCCGCGCCCCACGTTGTAGATGATGAAGCCGTTGTGGGCCACGTCGGCGTAGAGCTCGACGCGCTTGCCCGCCCGCGGGTGCACGCGCCGCACGGGACGGAATCGCCCGCCGCTGTGCGGAAGGTCGCCCTGCTGGAACACGGTGGTGACGGCATCCAGGATGCGGCCCTCCGCGTCGTGCACCATCCCCTCGCCCCGGAGGCCGAGCATCACGACGGCGTCGTCGATCCCTGGGGGCACCTCGCCCGTGAGTCGCAGCCACGCGCAGTCGAGCACGCCGCCCCAGCTCTGCCCGGGTCTCAGCGGTCGGAACGCGTTGCGGGGCAGTTCGTCGAACACGATCGGCTCGGCGCTGCGGACGACTTCGGCACGCAGCGGGGCGACCTGCGTGTAGATCGCGGAGCGGATGCGGCGGAGCCTCCGGTACTCGTTCGGCTGCTGCGCCGCGATGCCGAAGAGCCACCCCGCGAATCCGACCACCCCCTCAGGATGGCGTAGTTGCGCACCGCATGAGCTTGCAACTATCTATTGCAAGCTTGCAAGGGGGCGAGTAGCCTGCCGCGAAACGGCACAGAGAGGTGTCCTCATGCGACTCGCATCCGCAGTGCGTTCGGTCCGACGCTTGACCGTCGGCGTCCTCATCGTCGGCTTCCTCGCCGCGACCTTCGTGGTCGCCTCGCCGCCGCAGCCCGCGCACGCGGTCGCGGTCGGCAACAACTTCTCCGACGACTTCTCGGGGGGTTCGGCGTCCTGGAAGCCGCTCGGCGGCTCGTGGGCCATCGAAGGCGGCGAGTACAGTCAGGGCACCGCGGGCGGTGGCGGACACGTCACGGCGCTCACAGACAAGCGCTTCGGCGACGCGACCTACGACCTCGATCTGCGGGTCATCGACAACGGCGGCTCGTCGACGACGTGGGCCGGGCTCGTCTTCAAGCGCATGGGTCAGAACGACGGCCCGTTCGACAGCGGCTTCACCGTCTACGTGCGGGCGAACGGCGTCATCGAGCTCTACAAGGTGAACCGCACCCTCGCGACGGCGTCGACCGGGCTCTCGATGACGACGACGCGGCATCTGCGGGTCGTCGTGAGCGGCGCCAACATCAAGGTCTTCATCAACAACGAGACCACGCCCCGCATCAACCACAACGACTCGACGTTCGCGAGCGGCTACGCGGCGCTCACCACCTTCAGCAGCCACTGGCACTTCGACAACTTCCAGGTGACGGCACCCGAACTGCCGTACCGGATCGAGCTCGGGCCGGCGGAACTGCTCTACGCCGACGCGAACATGCCCACCCACATGGACCAGTCGTTCGCCACGATCAAGAAGGATGCCAACACCTTCTACTCGTACATGGTGAACGGCTACAACCCGAACCTCTACCGCTGGATCGGAACGCCCGACAAGCCCCTGCAGACGCTCGACTTCGCCAAGACCGGCATGGCGAGCTGGATCGACAAGAACGGGCTCGACGCCGGGTACGGCATGTACGAGATCTGGATGCCGAACATGTACAAGATCAGCTCGACCGAGCTGCTCGCGTTCACCCACAACGAGAAGTACCCCGGCAGCGAAGGCCGCGGGCTCCCGATGTTCACGATGGGCATCGCGTACTCCGACGACGGCGGCGCCACGTGGGAGTTCTGCGGCGAGATCATCCGACCCGGCCACGACCGGCTCAACATCGGCGGCAGCCCCTACGTGATCGTCGGCGACCAGTTCTACCTCTATTACAACGAGGGCACGCGCGGCACGAACGACCACACGGCCGGCTGGCCCCGCTCGCTCGGCGTCGCGCGGGCCTCCATCGCGGACGTCGTCGCGGCGGCGCGCAACCACACGGTGACGCCCTGGTTGAAGTACGCGGGCGGCACGTTCGCCACCAACGCGCTGACCGGTGTGGGCGACACGATCATCCAGAACACCTACCTCGATCACGATGCCCACGCCGACGCCACCTACAACACCGCGCTCGGCAAGTACCTGCTCACCGTGCAGACCGAGTACCAGGGCAAGCTCCTGCTCTACTCGTCGACCAACGGCATCACCTGGAGCATGGAGCACATCGTCGACTCCGTCGGAGGCGGCTACATGCAGCCGTACTCGTCGTTCATCGACCTCGAGGGCGGGGCCGACGACGGGAGCACCGTCGACGACGACTTCTACATCCAGTACGAACGCAAGCCGCAGTGGAACTACAACCAGGACGACCTGTACCGCAAGCAGGTCAGCATCGTGCTCAACACCGACTCCGCGTTCTCCGCCTCGAGCGGGTTCTCGTCGACGGCCGGCACGAACCAGTGGCGCTACGAGCAGAAGTCGGGCTCGACCTTCAGCGCGATGACCTGGAACGCGACGACGAAGCGCTGGACGGGTTCCTCGACCTACGCCCTCGTCGCCTCGACGTTCCAGCATCCGGACGTCCAGGACTCGGTGCGCACCTGGGTGGCGCCGAGCGCGGGGCAGGTGCGGGTCAGCGGCACGGCGCGCAAGGCCGACGATGCCGGCGGCGGTGACGGAGCGCGGGTCGCGATCTACCGCAACGGCACGCAGGTCTGGCCCGCGAGCGGGTGGAACACGATCGGTGCGACCGACTTCACCGGCGTCTCGCACGACTTGACGCTCACCGTGGCCGCGGGCGATCTCCTCCGGTTCGTCGTCAACAAGAACTCGACCAACGTCAACGACACCATCGCGTGGGATCCGCTCGTGCGCTACGAGACGTACTCCGCGTCCAGCGGCTTCAGCGCGACCCAGGGGGCGAACCGGTGGAGCTACGCGTCGTGGAACGGGTCGACGCTCACGCCGATGACGTGGGATGCCGCGAACGGTCGCTGGAAGGGCTCGACGACGTACGCGATCGTCGGCTCCGACTGGCAGCACCCCGACACCGCCGACTCGGCGCGCGTCTGGACCGCACCCTCCGCGGGCACGGTGCTCGTGAGCGGGACCGCGAGGATGCAGTACGGCACCGCGGGAGACGGGGTGCGGATCGCCATCCTGAAGAACGGCGTGCGGGTCTGGCCGACCTCCGGCTGGAAGTCGATCGCCTACAACGACACGACGGGCATCCCCCACGGGATCTCGCTCTCCGTGACGGCGGGAGACACGATCGCCTTCATCGTGAATCGCAACGGCACGAACAACACCGACGCGACGCTGTGGGACCCGGTGATCCGGTACACCGCGCCCTGACGACGCGCCCGTCCGTCTGCCATGGCTCGCGTTAGAGTGCGAGTCATGGCAGACGACGAGCGTGCGCCCCGCATCGCCCTCGCCGAGATCGCCGCCCTCGCCGAGGTGAGTGAGGCGACGGTGAGTCGCGTGATGAACCGCCGCTACGGCGTCGCCACGGCCACTCGCGAGGCGGTCGAGCGCGCGATGCGGCAGCTCGGCTACGAGCGGCGGGTCAACGGACAGCTCGTGGTGCTGCTGTCGCCGAGCCTCGTCAATCCGTTCTTCGCGCGCCTCGGCGACCGCATCCGTTCGGAGCTCGCGCCCTACGGGCTGCGCACGATCATCTGCACCGTGGATGCCGGAACGGCCGACGAGCGGGAGTACGTGACGCTGCTCGCCGAGACGGGGGTGGCGGCGGCGGTCTTCATGTCGTCGAGCAACACGATCCGCAGCTCCGACAAGTCGCCGGCGGAGGTGCTCGTGGCGCGCGGCGTGCCGTTCGTCTTCATCAACGGCGGGTTCGAGGGCGTCTCCGCTCCGACCCTCTCGACCGATGAGGGGATGGCGGCGCAGCTCTCGGTCGATCACCTCGCCGCGCTCGGGCATCGTCGCATCGCGATGGCGGCGGGTCCGGTCGGCAACATCCCCGCGGATCGCCGCGTCGACGGCTTCGTGCGGGCCATGGAGTCGCTCGGGGTCGACGACGCCGAGGTCGTGCGGCAGTTCTACTCGGTCGAGGGGGGACGGCACGCGGCCGAGCAGCTCATCGAGACGGGGGCGACGGCGATCATCGCGGGCAGCGACGAGATGGTGCTCGGTGCCCTGCAGGCGGCGGAGCGGGCAGGGCTCCGCGTTCCCGACGACCTCTCGCTCGTCGGCTACGACGACAACCCCGTGCTCGACTTCACCGCCCCGCCGATCACGACCATCCGCCCGCCGATCGACCGCATCGCCGAGCAGACCGCGCGGTCGATCGTCGCGATGATCTCGAACCGACCGGTCGACGCGGCCGAGATGTTCTTCGATCCCGAGCTCCATTTACGCCGGTCGACGGGACCCGCGCGGACCTGATCTGCAAGATTGCAAAAGATAGTTGCAAGATTGCGGAACCCTCGCTAACCTCGCAGCAGGCGCCCACAGGGGCCCGTTCGACGACGAGCGAGAGGATCGCGATGGCTCTGCCGCAGACGCGTACTTCGCGCCGCCGCCGCCCGCACCGCGTGCCGCTCTGGTTCGGGCTCCCCGCCGCCGCCGTCTTCCTCTTCGTCATCCTCGTGCCGAGCATTCAGGGCGTCGGCCTCTCGCTGACCGACTGGAACGGCATCACCGACGACTTCTCCTTCGTCGGCCTGGACAACTTCGCGCGCATCTTCACCGACCCCCGCGCCCTCGGTGCCCTGCAGAACACCATCGTGCTCGCGATCGCCGTCACCGTGCTGCAGAACGCCCTCGGACTGGCGCTCGCCCTCGGCGTCAACGGGCGGGTCAAGTCGCGGCACCTCCTGCGCGTCATCTTCTTCACCCCCGTCGTCCTCACGCCGCTCGTCTCCGGCTACATCTGGGGCTACCTGCTCTCGCCGCGCGGCACGGTCAACGAGACACTCGACGCGATCGGACTCGGATTCCTCGGCCAGACGTGGCTGGGGGATCCCCGGTTCGCTCTCGGCGCCATCTGCGTCGCGATCATCTGGCAGTTCGCCGGCTACTCGATGGTCATCTTCCTCGCCGGCCTCCAGGCCATCCCCGCCGAGATCGAAGAGGCCGCCGTGCTCGACGGGGCGGGGCCCATCCGCCGCTTCCTCAGCGTCACGTTCCCGCTCATCAACGGCGCGCTCGTCATCAACCTGCTGCTGACGCTCATCGGCTCGCTCAGCCAGTTCGACCAGGTGATGGCGATGACGGGCGGCGGGCCGGGGAACGCGACCCAGACGGTCTCCACCTCCATCTTCCGGATCGGCTTCGCCGCGGGTGACTACCCCTACGGCATCGCGCTCGCCGTCGTCATGACAGTGGTCGTCGCCGGGGCGGCCGCCCTGCAGTACCGCTTCACGTCGCGGAAGGTGACCTTCTGATGCGCCGCTACACCTGGCGCACGGGCGTGCTCGAGACCTTCCTCATCGGCGCCGCGCTGCTGACCCTCGTGCCGATCGTCGGCCTCATCAACGTCGCCTTCAAGACCGCGGGCAACACGTCGACCGCGCTGCAGTTCGCCGGTCCGTACACGCTCGACAACTTCGCCACCGCGTGGATCGACGGACTGCTCGGGGCGGCTCTGCTCAACAGCGCGATCGTGACCGTCGCGAGCGTCGCGCTGCTGGTCGTCATCGGCTCGATGGTCTCCTACCTGATCGCGCGTCGCACCGAGTCGTGGAGCAAGGGCGTCTTCGGGCTCTTCCTGCTCGGTCTCGTCATCCCCGGCCAGCTCAGCCTCCTGCCGCTCTACCAGACCATGGTCGACGTCGGGCTCGTCGGCACCATCCCGGGACTCGTGCTCGTCAACGTGGGGGCGGGCCTGCCGTTCACCGTGTTCCTGTTCACGACCTCGCTCCGGGAGCTGCCGCGCGACTACGAGGAGGCGGCGATGATCGACGGCGCAGGTCCCGTGCGCACCTTCGCGCTCATCGTGTTCCCGCTCCTGCGACCCATCGTCGGCACCGTCGTCATCCTCAACGCGATCGCCGTCTGGAACAGCTTCTTCGTGCCGCTGCTCTACCTCGCGGGCACCGGGCTCGAGACCGTCCCCGTGCGCCTCTACGGGTTCGTCGGTCAGTACACCTCGAACTGGCCGGTCATCTTCGCCGGGCTCATCATCACGATCCTCCCTGTCCTCGTCGCCTTCTTCCTCCTGCAGCGGTCGGTCATGCAGGGGTTCTCCGGCGGCGTCAAAGGCTGACCGACGTCTGTCTGCACCACCCCATCCCACCCACACCAGATAGGAACCCACATGTTCACACGCAGCCGCAAGGCCGGGGGCACCGTCGCCCTCGGAGCCGTCGCGCTCCTGCTCCTCGCAGGATGCTCCACCAACCCCTCGACGGGCGGTGAGGGCGCCGTCCTGACGCTCGGCACCGACGAGCCCGAGCGTCTCGAGCTGCTCATCCCCGCCTTCGAAGAGGCGAACCCCGGCGTCACGGTCGAGGTCGTCTCGTCGGGCGGCCAGGGCTACGAGGAGTTCATGCGCACCCGGCTGTCCGCGGGCACCGCGCCCGACGTCATCCGCGTCTTCCCCGGCGCGGGCGGCAACACGATGACGGTCGGCCAGCTCGCCGAGATCGGCGTGCTCGCCGACCTCGACGCCGAGGAGTGGACGAGCCAGCTCAACGACGCTCAGCGCTCGCTGTTCGCCGGCCCCGACGGCAACATCGTCGCCGTACCGCTCGGCGCGACGGGTCTCGGTCCCGTCTACAACGACCGCGCGCTCGAAGAAGCCGGTGCCTCGGTGCCGACGACCTACGACGAGGTGCTCGAGCTCTGCGCCACTGCGCAGGAGGCCGGCAAGGTCGCCTACTCGCTCGGGCAGGGCGACCTGTTCGTCACCCAGCTCACCCCGTACGTGATGGTCGCGTCGTCGCTCTACGGACCCGACGCCGACTTCACCGCCCGCCAGTACGCCGGGGAGGCGACGTTCGTCGACTCCCCGTGGGTCGACGCGTTCGAGCAGCTGCTCGAGATGCTGAACGCCGGCTGCTTCCAGGAGGGCGTCAACGGCACGAGCTACGACGAGGCCAACAAGATGATGGGCAGCGGCGCGGCGCTCGGCGAGGTCACCTTCGCCGACCTCAGCTCGCAGCTCGCGGCGGCCCAGGAGGGCGACACCTTCACGATGACGGCCTTCCCGACGTCGGACGACGAGCCCTACCTCGCGGTCGCCGACTCGTACGGCTTCGCCGTGAACGCCGACGCGGAGGAAGCCGACCTCGCGCGCGCCTTCATCGCGTTCACCGCGTCGGCCGAGGGTCAGAACGCCTTCGCCGACCAGACCGGCGGCGTGCCGTCGCTCCCGAACGACGAGTTCGAACCGAAGAGCCCGCAGCAGGAGCAGGTCGCGGCGTACATCGCCGAGGGTCGCACGGCGATCTGGCCCGACCAGCTCTGGCCGTCGCCGGAGGTGCAGGCGACGCTCTTCGTCGTCGTGCAGAACCTCTTCAACGGCCTCGACACCCCGGAGTCGGCCGCCCAGAAGATGGACGACGCCTTCGCCGCTGCGCTCGCCCAGCAGTAATCCCCGACGTCGCGCTCCGGGCACCTCCGCCCGGAGCGCGACGCCCACCTCCACGAAAGACCTCATGCCGAACCCCTCCGCCACGCCGACTCTCGCGGCCGTCGACCTCCGCGTCGACGCTCGGCGCTCCCCGCTCGCGGTTGCGACCGACCTCCCCGTCCTGTCCTGGCGGATGGCGGGCACCGCGGCGCCCGTCCGGGTCCGCCTCCTCGCGGCGTCGACGCCGGAGCTGCTGGCCGACGGTACGCCCGACCTCTGGGATGCGGGATGGCTCCCCTTCGAGAGCCCGCGGCTGACCTGGGCCGGGGATGCGCTCACCCCCGGGTCGACCGTCCACTGGTGCGTCGGACTCGACGCGGGCGACGGCGAGGAGCATCGCTCGGCGGTCGAGCACTTCGGCGTCGCCCTCCGCGACGCGGCCGACTGGGGCGACGCCCGCTGGATCACGCATCCCGACTGGGCCGAGGTCACGGGAGACGCGCTCCCTGCGCTCACGACGCGCTTCGTCGCTCCCGCATCCGTCGCCGACGCGCGACTCTTCCTCGCCTCGGGCGGCGTGCTGCACGTGACCGTCAACGGCATCCCCGCGTCCGCGGACGTGCTGGCCCCCGGGTACGCCGTCTACGACGCCCGGGTCCCCGCGGTCGCCTGGGACATCGGCCACCACCTGCGCCCGGGTTCCGAGAACGAGCTGCGCATCGAGGTCGGCACCGGCGTCGCGTGGGTGCCGCCGACCGACCGCTACTCGAAGCTCGTCGCCGAAGACCTGCGGCCCCGGGTGCTCGCGCGCCTCGAGTTCGCCTCGGGTGCGCCCGTCGTCTCCGGCGCCGACTGGCGTGCCGTGCTGACCTCGACCTCGGCCGCGCATTGGTTCGCCGGCGAAGACCACGACGCCCGCACGGATGATCGCGCCGAAGGCCCGGCATTCGACCTCGGGGCCGCCGACCTGCACCCCACCTGGTTCGCCGAGCATCCGGGGCTCCGCGTCGTCGAGGAGCTCGACCCGGTCGCGGTCGACCGTCTGGCCGACGGCACCCGCGTCTACGACTTCGGCGTCAACATCGCCGGTCGCGCGCAGGTCGAGCTCACCGCCGCGGCCGGCACCCGCCTCGAGTTCTGGCCGGGGGAGCTGCTGCTTCCGGATGGCCGGGTCGACCAGCACACGACCGGCCCGCCGCTCTACGACTCCTACCTCGCGCGGGAGGGCGCTCAGACCTGGGCGCCGCGCTTCGTCTACCACGGCTTCCGGTACCTCGAGCTGCGCGGACTCTCCGCCGCCGACCCCGAACCCCGCCTCACCGCGCAGGTGGTGCAGGCCGACAACGCCGTGGCCGGCACCTTCCGCACCGACGACGAGTTCCTCGTCACGCTCGACCGGCTCATCGACCGCGCGATCCGCGGCAACATGTACTCGGTCTTCACCGACTGCCCGAACCGGGAGAAGCTCGGCTGGATCGAGCAGCTTCACCTCTGCTTCGACGCGCTCGCGCGGCACTACGACGTGCAGGCGCACCTGCGCGACGCGATCGTGCACATGAGCGACTCGCAACTGCCCTCCGGCAGCATCCCGAGCATCGCGCCGGAGACGGTCGACTTCTCCGATCACGAGTGGCAGGGCGACGCCAACGCGTTCCGTGAGGACCCGAACTGGGGCGGTGCCATCGCGCTCCTCCCGTGGCGCCTCTACGAGACATACGGCGATCGACGCGCGCTCGAGACGGCCTGGCCGGCGATCATCCGCTACCTCGCCTTCCTGCGCTCGCGTGAGCGCGACGGTCTGCTCGACTTCGGGCTCGGCGACTGGATCGCCCTCGACACCTCGACCCCCCGCGCGCAGGTCTCGACCTACGGTTACCTCCGGGTGCTCGAGGCGGCGGCGCGCATCGCCGACGTGCTCGGGTCGCCGGATGCGTCCGGGCTGAGCGCGGATGCCGAACGGGTGCGGAACGCGTTCGGCGCGGCGTTCGTCGGCGCCGACGGGGTCTGCGGCAGCGGGAGCCACGGCTCGTACGCGCTCGCTCTCGACGCGGGCGCGGTGCCGGATCTCCTCGTCCCGGCGGTGCAGGAACGACTGCTGGCCGCCGTCGCGGCGACCGGCGGGCGGGTCTCCGCGGGGGAGAACTCGTGGCCGTCGCTGATGCGCGTGCTGCACGACATGGGACGCGACGACCTCATCGACGCGATGGTGCGCGATGACTCCGCGCCGGGCTACGCGTGGCAGGTGCGCCACGGCGCGACCGCGCTCGCCGAGAGCTGGTTCGGGGCAACCGGTGCGATGAACGACAACTCGCAGAACCACTTCATGCTCGCGATGGTGCACGACTGGATGTCGCAGGTGGTCGGCGGGCTCGCGCAGCACCCCGACTCGATCGGCTGGCGACACGCCCTCGTCGCGCCGACGCCGCTCGACACCGTGCGGCACGCGCGCACGTCGTACGTCTCGGCCGTCGGCGAGTACGTCGTCGACTGGGTCGCCGACCCGGCGTTCACCGTCGAGGTGACGGTGCCCCCGGGCGGGGCGGCGACGGTCGTGATGCCCGACGGCTCCGCCCGCCACGAGGTCGGCGCCGGCACCTGGAGGTTCGAGCAGTGATCCGCGAAGAGGCCGAGGCGGCGGGCACGACTCGCTTCCGGCACGAATTCCTCGGGCTCAGGCTCTACTCGGAGGCGCCGATCGACACCGCGATCCGAGACGGCGTGCTCACCTGGACGCTGCCACCGTCGGCCGAACCCACGCGCGTGTTCGTGGAGGCTCCGCTCGGCGACGCCGCCGCGTTCTGGCGGCCCGTAGCCGGGTACGGGCTGCGCCTCCCGCCCGACTGGGGCGGTCGGGCCGACGTGAGCGGCATCCTGCGCGCGCCGTTCGGCGTGCTCCACGATCACGACGGCTTCGCGCGCCTCGGCATGGCGGTGAGCCCCGCCGACACCGCCGTGTCGCTGCGCTACGGGGTCTCGGAGGAGTCGGCGGCGTTCGTGCTCGAGCTCGTCGTCGAGCCGGGCGACGCCCCGCGCCGGATCGTGCTCGACAGGTCGGGTGGGGAGCTGTTCGACGCGATGGCCGCGCTGCGTCGGCAGGTCGAGGCACCGACGGCGCAGTCTGTGGCGGCGACGGCCGCCGAGCCGGTGTACTCCACCTGGTACTCGTTCCACGACGCGCTCGACCACGACGCGCTGCTCGACGAGGCGCGACTCGCGCGCGACCTCGGGTTCGGCGCGCTGTTCCTCGACTACGGCTGGCAGCGCTTCGGCGACAGCCGGTACTTCGACGGCTGCGGCGACTGGGTTCCCGACGCGGCGAAGTTCCCCGACCTCCGCCGCACGGTGCAGGAGATCCGCGACCTCGGACTCGCCGTCGTGCTGTGGGTGGCGCCGCTGCTCGTCGGTGCGCGGAGCGAGGCGTACCGACGACTCGCCGCCGACGCGACCGTCGAGCCGCCGAGCCTGCGGGCCCGCGTGCTCGACCCCCGCCGCCCCGAGGTGCACGACCACGTCGTCGCGACGTGCCTGCGCCTCGTCGAGGACTACGGCGTCGACGGTCTCAAGATCGACTTCATCGACGCCGCGAGCGGCTATGCGCGCGACGGCGACGTGATCGCCCACGCGGAGCTCGGTGCCGCACTCGTCGCGGCGCTCGGCGACGTGCGTGCCGGTCTCGACGAGGCGGGACCCCGCGACGTGCTCATCGAGTACCGGGAGCCCTACGTCGGGCTCGGCCTCGCGGCCTCGGGAGACGTGATCCGCGCCGAGGACTGCCCCGGCGACTTCCTCGCCAACCGCAGGGCGACGCTCGACCTCCGGGTGCTCGCGACAGGACAGCTCGTGCACTCCGACATGATGATGTGGGACCCGCTCCTGCCGGGTCCGGCGGTCGCCGCGTCGCTGTGGAACGCGGCCTTCTCAGTGCCCCAGATCTCGATGCGACTCGCGGGGATGACCGAGGAGGCGCGGGCCGAGCTCGGTGCCTGGATCGCCGCCTGGCGCGCCGTGAGCGGCCCGGCGCTCTACGGACGACTCGTCGGCTTGCGCCCGCATCTGCACTATCCGAGCGCGACCGCCGTGCTCGACGGTCGCGCGCTCAGCGTGGTCTGGTCGGCGGACAGCGTCATCGCGATCCCGACCGACGTGCGCGAGGCGGTGGTCGTCAACGCGACGACCGCGACCCGACTCGCCGTGCGCACGAGCGGGACGGTGGCGGGAACGACCTTCGACCACCGGGGGGCTCCGAGCGGGCAGGTCTCGGGCATCGGATGGCTCGACCTCGAGATCCCGCCGGGGGGACGCGTCGAGCTGTCCGTCCGAGAGTGACGCCGGACGCTCGGTCGGCATAGCCGGTCCGCCGCCGTCACGCCAGGGAGTTCATCCGACACGTCGTCGGTCGTAACGTCGAAGCATGGCGCGCGACGAGCACCCGGCCGAACATCCCGACGAGCACCTCTACACCGGACCCATCGATCTGAGCGCACTGCGCGAAGAGGAGGCCGCGGAGGCTGAGCTCGAGGTGCCCGAGATCAGCTACGACGAGCAGCGCTATCCCGCCCGACCTCGGCGGCTGCGGCCGCGCGACCAGTTCCGCGCCGGCAGCCTCCGCCGAGTCACCACCGACCCGCGCACGGCGAACGGCACGAACCCCTCCTACGTCGAGTGGCTCGTGCGGCAGTCGATGCTCAAGGACGCCGACGTGCTCGGGCGTCAGCTCTCGGGGCAGCCGGCGATGTGGCGCAACCCGTACGCGCGGCCGGATGCCCGCCGCGCGATCGCGACGAGCGACGTCTGGTTCACCGCGTACCCGATCTCGCTCATCACGCGCCCCGGGCAGTCGTTCCTCGCGGCCCTCGGCGACGAGGCGCTGTGGGAGGCGTTCGAGCGCGTCGGTATCACCGCCATCCACACCGGCCCGGTGAAGCGCGCGGGCGGCATCCTGGGGTGGCAGGAGACGCCGAGCGTCGACGGTCACTTCGACCGCATCAGCACGCAGATCGACCCCGCGTTCGGCACCGAGGAGGAATTCCGCGCCCTGTGCGACGTCGCCGACGCGCACGGCGGCAGCGTCATCGACGACATCGTGCCGGGCCACACCGGCAAGGGCGCGGACTTCCGGCTCGCCGAGATGGGGTTCAAGGACTACCCCGGCATCTACCACATGGTCGAGATCCCGCCGGAGGACTGGCACCTGCTGCCCGACGTGCCGGAGGGGTCGGATGCCGTCAACCTCGACGCCGCGACCGAGCAGGAGCTCGCCGAGCGCGGGTACATCATCGGCGCCCTGCAGCGCGTCATCTTCTACACGCCGGGCGTGAAGGAGACGAACTGGAGTGCGACGGCCCCCGCGGTCGGCACCGACGGCATCAGCAGGCGCTGGGTGTACCTGCACTACTTCAAGCAGGGCCAGCCGTCGATCAACTGGCTCGATCCCACGTTCGCCGGCATGCGGCTCGTGATCGGCGATGCGCTCCACTCGCTCGGCGAGCTCGGCACGAGCGCGCTGCGTCTCGACGCGAACGGGTTCCTCGGCGTCGAGAAGAGCGCCGAGGGCCTTCCCGCCTGGTCGGAGGGACATCCGCTCTCCCACGCGGCGAACCACATCATCGCCGGCATGGTGCGCAAGGTCGGCGGCTTCACCTTCCAGGAGCTCAACCTCACGATGGAGGACATCCGCGACACGGGTGCCGTCGGGGCCGACCTGTCGTACGACTTCATCGGCCGCCCCGGCTACCACCACGCGCTCGCGACCGGGCAGACCGAGTTCCTGCGGCTCGCCCTGACGGCGTCGCTCGAGGTCGGCGTCGCCCCCGTGCAGCTCGTGCACGGGATGCAGAACCACGACGAGCTCACCTACGAGCTCGTGCACTGGGCGACGCGGCACCGCGACGATCGCTACCGGTTCCGGTTGCGCGAGGTTCCCGGCGGGCAGCTCGCCGAGGAGATCCGCGCCGACCTCACCGAGAAGCTCACGGGCGAGGCCGACTACAACCGCGTGTTCACGCAGAACGGCATCGCCTGCACCGCGACGTCGCTCATCGCCGCCACCCAGGGGTTCGCGACGCTCGACGAGATCCGGGATGCCGACATCCCCGCCATCCGCGACGCCCACCTGCTCCTGTGCGCCTACAACGCCTGGCAGCCGGGGGTGTTCGCGCTCTCGGGCTGGGACCTCACCGGCATGCTCACGCTTCCGGCCGATCAGGTCGCCGACCTCATCGCGACCGGCGACACGCGGTGGATCGAACGCGGGGCGCACGACCTGCTCGACGTCGCACCGGAGGCCGAGCGCTCGATGGCCGGGATGCCGCGCGGGCGTGCGCTGTACGGCTCGCTCCCGGCGCAGCTCGACGACCCCGACTCGTTCGCCTCCCGGCTCGCGCGCATCCTCGAGGTGCGGCGGGAGCACGGGGTCGCGACGGCGACCCAGCTCGACATCCCCGACGTCGCGCACCCCGCGATGCTCGTGCTCGTGCACCGGCTCGACGAGGGCGACCCGGACGCCGACGCCCACGTGCAGCTGACGGTGCTCAACTTCTCGCCCGAGGAGGTGGAGGGCACCGTCCACTCCGCCCACCTGGTCGCGCATGCCGACGTCGTGTCGGCCGCGACCGGTGCGACGATCGGGAGGGTCGACGACCTGCTGAGCTTCCCGGTGACGCTGCCCCCGTACGGTGCGCTCTTCCTCACGTTGGACCCCACCGAGGAGCCCACCTCGACCGTCGACTAGCACTCCTCGGTGGTCGAGTAGCGCCGAAGGCGCGTGTCGAGACCCTACGCGAGCGCCGCGTCGATCCCCGCGACCGGGATGTTCAGCCAGTCCGGCCGGTTGCGCGCCTCGTACACCGCCTCGTAGACGGCCTTGTCGAGCACGAGCGCCCGAAGCAGCACGTCGTCGAACTCGGCGGCCCCCGGCGTCGCGGCGTACGCCTCGAGGAACGCGGCGCGGCAGGCGGCCGCCCACGCCCCCGCGTAGGGACCCTCGCCGACGGCGCTCGCGTAGTCGAAGGAACGCAGCATGCCGGCGACGTCGCGCAGCGGCAGGTCGGGGGTGTCGCGCTCCGTCATCGGCCGCAGGGGCTCGCCCTCGAAGTCGACGATGCGCCACCCGCCGTCGGGGACCGCGAGCACCTGGCCGAGGTGGAGGTCGCCGTGCACGCGCTGCAGCCGCGGCATGTCCCGCGCGAGCGCCGTGTCGTAGACGGACAGGATCCGGGCAGCCCGCTCCGCGACGGCGGGGACCTCGGCGGACGCGATGGCGAGCCGTCGCTCCCAGGTCGCCCGCGTCGCGACGGCATCGTCGGCCCCGGCCTCACGACTCGGCAGCGAGGCGGCGAGTGCGGCGTGCACGCCGGCGACGGCTAGCCCGAGGTCGCGGGCTGCGGGGGTGAAGTCGCGCCCCGCACGCGCAGCCTCGACGGCGATCGACCAGCCGTCCCGCACGCCGGGCAGGAACTCCTGCGCGAACGCGACCGTGCCGCTCGCGGCACCGGAGCCGCGTCCGACATCCGGCCACTCCGCCGCGAGGCTGCCGAGGAAGCGCGGCACGTACGGGGAGCCCGCGTCGCTCAAGGCGCGCTGCACGGTCACGTCGGGGTTCTCGCCGTGGTGCAGGGTGCGGAACAGCTTGACGATGATGGTCGGCTCGCCATCCTCGTCGTACACGATCGAGGTGTTCGACTGCTCCCCGGTCATGACACGACTGCCGGTGACCTTCGAGGTGTCGACGCCGAGCTCGGCCAGCAGGGCGAGCGCGAAGTCGTGGTCGCGCGGGGCGTCCACGAGCGGACCGCCCGCCGCGGGTGGCAGCGGGATGTCGGCGTCGCCGTTCGCGAGGACGAGCGGCACCTGGTAGAGCGTCGGCAGGTTGCCGGCGTCGTCCATCACGAGGTAGCGCGTCGCCCCGGCGGACGGCTGAGCATCGAGGATGCGGAACCGCGGCTCGTGGCTCTTGCCCGCGTACCACCGCTGGCGCACGATCCACGCACCGACGTCCTCTACGAAGCCCACGCTCCAGGGTGACGCGTCGGATGCGTCGGAAGTAGGCCCTGGACAAGCCGGGGTCGGGCCGCGTAAGAACGGGCCGCGGACGACCTACAGGTCGTCGATCTCCACCTGTCGCAGCACCGAGGCGTCGACATCCCGCTGGATGCCGGCGAGCAGGTCGTCGGGAACCGCCGAGTCGAGCGTCAGCACGCTGAGCTGATCGCGCCCGCGCCCGCGGCGCGCCATCTGCATGCCGGCGATGTTGATGTTCGCGTCGCCGAGCGCGCTCGAGTAGATCGCGACGATGCCCGGACGGTCGGTGTACTCCATGACGACGAGGTGACGTCCCATCGGCACCTCGATGTCGTAGCCGTTGATCTCGGTGATCTTCTCCGCCTGCTTCGTGCCGGCGAGCGTGCCGGAGACCGAGAGCACGCTGCCGTCGGTCGTCGTCCCCTTGATCGTCAGCACGTTGCGGTAGTCCTCGCTCACCGGGTCGGTCGTGAGCCGCACCGCGATGCCGCGCTGTTCGGCGAGGAGGGGCGCGTTGACGTACGACACCGTCTCGGTGACGGCATTCGAGAAGACGCCCTTGAGCGCGGCGAGCCGCAGCACGCCGACCTCGAGTTCGGCGATCTCGCCGCGCACCTCGACGTCGATCGTCGTGAGCGGTGAGTCCGCGAGTCCGGCGAACAACTGGCCGAGGTGCTCCATGAGCGGGATGCCGGGCCGCACCGCGGAGTCGATCGCTCCGCCGGCGACGTTGACGGCATCCGGTACCAGCTCGCCGTCGAGCGCGAGTCGCACCGACCTCGCGACCGAGACGCCGGCCTTCTCCTGGGCCTCGTCGGTCGAGGCGCCGAGGTGGGGCGTCACGACGACGTTCGGGGCGGAGGTGAGCAGGTCGTCGGTCGGCGGCTCGGAGGTGAACACGTCGAGGCCTGCGCCGGCGATCTCGCCCGCGACGAGGGCCTCGTGCAGGGCCTCCTCGTCGATCAGGCCACCGCGCGCGACGTTGACGACGAACGCAGTCGGCTTCATCGCCGCGAACTGCTCGGCACCGATCATGCCGGTCGTCTCGGGCGTCTTGGGCATGTGGATGGTGAGGAAGTCGGCCTCGGCGACGAGCTCGTCGAGCGAGACCAGCTGCACGCCCAGCTGCTGCGCGCGGGCGCTGGTGACGTAGGGGTCGTAGGCGATCACGCGCATGTCGAAGGCGTTCAGGCGCGCGGCGACCAGGGCGCCGATGCGGCCCAGGCCCACGATGCCGACGGTCTTCTCGAACAGCTCGGCGCCGGTGAACGCGCTGCGCTTCCAGGCGCCGCCCGCCAGCGAGGCATGTGCGGCGGGGATGCGGCGCGCGAGGCTGAGGATGTGACCGATGGTCAGCTCGGCCGCCGAGACGATGTTCGAGGTGGGCGCGTTTACCACCATGACA
>NZ_JBMRCP010000033.1:0-2769 GCF_057350545.1 Pseudolysinimonas sp.
GGCAGTTCGGCGACGGTCATGCTCGCCATCGTAGGACGGGCAGAATCCGTCGGTGGTCGAGTAGCGCCCGACGGGCGCGTGTCGAGACCGGGAGAATGGCGGGGTGATCATCCTGGGCGCGACGCCGATCGGCAACCTCGGCGACGCGTCGCGCCGGCTCGTCGAGACGCTCGAGCGGGTGGCGGTCGTCGCCTCGGAAGACACCCGCGTGACGGTGCAGCTGCTGCGCGGCCTCGGCGTCGAGAACCGCCCACGTCTCGTCGCGCTGCACGAGCACAACGAGCGCGAGAAGGCGGGCGAGCTCGTGGCGCTCGCGCGCGAGGAGGATGTGCTCGTGCTGTCGGATGCCGGCATGCCCACGGTGAGCGACCCCGGCTACGCGCTCGTCGCGGCCGCGATCGAGGCGGGTGTGACGGTCACGGCGATCCCGGGTCCTTCGGCGGTGCTGACCGCGCTCGCGCTCTCCGGCCTGCCGACGGATCGCTTCGCGTTCGAGGGGTTCCTGCCGCGCAAGTCGCGCGTCGCCGCCCTCGCCCCGCTCGCCGCCGATGCGCGCACCCTGATCTTCTTCGAGTCGCCGCACCGCCTCGGCGACGCCCTCCGCGACCTCGCGACCGCGTTCGGCTCGGAGCGGCGGACGGCCGTCTGCCGCGAGCTGACGAAGCTCTACGAGGAGGTCGCGCGCGGCACCCTCGCCGAGCTCGCCGAGCGGTTCGCCGACGGTGCCCGTGGCGAGATCGTCATCGTCGTCGAGGGCGCGCCGGCGCCCGCGGCATCCGTCGACCTCGCCTCGGCGGTTGCGACGGTGCTCGACCCCGCCGCGGGCGGCATCCGCCTCAAGGAGGCCGCCGCCGACGTCGCCGCCGCCACCGGCCTCACGACGCGCGAGCTCTACGAGGCCGCCATCCGCGCCAAATGACCCACGAGGGGTCGCACGTGGGGCACTCCGCCCCCGCAGGGCCCCCGAACGCGACCCCTCGGTCACACAGTCGGGCCGAAAGCTAGGCTGAGCGGGTGTCCCAGCCCGGCAGCTTCTACATCACCACCCCGATCTTCTACGTCAACGACGTCCCGCACATCGGGCACGCGTACACGGAGGTCGCGGCGGACGTGCTCGCGCGCTGGCACCGCCAGTCGGGCGACGACACCTGGTTGCTGACCGGCACCGACGAGCACGGGCAGAAGATCCTCCGCACCGCGACCGCCAACGGCGTGACGCCGCGGGAGTGGGCCGACCGCCTCGTCGAGTCGGCGTGGAAGCCGTTGCTCGCGACGATCGACATCGCCAACGACGACTTCATCCGCACGACCGACGAACGCCACGAGACCGCCGTCGCGAAGTTCTTCGAGAAGCTGCAGGCCGACGGTCACATCTACACCGGCGAGTACGAGGGCTACTACTGCGTCGGCTGTGAGGAGTACAAGCAGCTCGACGACCTCGACCGCCCCGAGGAGGGCGAGTTCGCGGGCGTGTACGTCTGCAAGATCCATTCGCGGCCGGTCGAGATCCTCAAGGAGAAGAACTACTTCTTCCGCATGAGCGCCTTCCAGGACCGCCTGCTCGAGCTCTACCGGCAGCCCGGGTGGCTCGAGCCGGAGAGCGTGCGCAACGAGATCGTGCAGTTCGTCTCTCAGGGCCTCGAAGACCTGTCGATCTCGCGGTCGAGTTTCGACTGGGGCGTCAAGGTGCCGTGGGACGAGTCGCACGTGATCTACGTGTGGGTCGACGCGCTGCTCAACTACATCACGGCGATCGGCTGGGGTTCCGACGACGAGCAGTTCGCCCGCCGGTGGCCGGCGCAGCACCTCGTCGGCAAAGACATCGCACGCTTCCACGCCGTCATCTGGCCGGCGATGCTCATGGCCGCGGGCCTCGACGTGCCGAAGGGCGTGTTCGGCCACGGCTGGCTGCTCGTCGGCGGCGAGAAGATGTCGAAGTCGAAGCTCACCGGCATCGCGCCGGCGCAGATCACCGATGTCTTCGGGTCGGACGCGTTCCGCTACTACTTCCTCTCCGCGATCACGTTCGGGCAGGACGGCTCGTTCTCGTGGGAAGACCTGTCGGCCCGCTACCAGGCGGAGCTCGCGAACGGCTTCGGCAACCTCGGGTCGCGCGTGATCGCGATGATCGAGAAGTACCGCGGCGGCGTCGTGCCGACTTCCGGCCGCGATGCCGCGATCGTCGACCTCGAGAAGGCGGTGACGGATGCCGCCCACGCCGCGATCGGCAAGCTCGCGATCCATGAGGCGCTCGCCGAGGTCGAGAAGCTCGTGGATGCCCTCAACGGGTACGTGACCGACCAGGCGCCGTGGGTGCTCGCGAAGGACCCGGCCCAGGCATCCCGACTCGATCAGGTGCTCGCGACGCTCGCGCACGGCGTCGGCACCCTCGCGGTGCTGTACTCGCCCGTGATGCCGAAGGCGACCCAGAAGCTGTGGGCGGCGCTCGGTGAGCCGGGGGAGCTGCTCGCGCAGCGCGTCGACCGGGCGTGGGATCGCGTCGGGGGCGGCACGGTGTCGGCCCTGGTGCCGCTGGTCCCGCGGATCGAGTTGGAGACGCCTGGGTCGTGACCGAGCCCTTCCTGCGGTCACGGCATCGCGGCGACGACGAGGTCGCCGAGTATCCGCCCCTGCCCGTGCCGCTCGTGGTTCCGGTCTACGACAACCACACCCACCTCGAGATCGAAGACGGGGTGAGCTCGCCCGACTACCGCGAGCAGCTCGACCGCGCTTCGAGCGTCGGCGTGCGCGGCGTCGTGCAGGTCGGCA